>NZ_JCBAJO010000012.1:0-52448 GCF_059772245.1 Cupriavidus sp. R6-3 | reverse complement strand
GCGAAGGCGCGGGCCTGCGTCTGCATGCGGGCGAGCCGTTCGCGATCGGACAGCAGCACCGCGGCGGTATGCATCAGCTGCTCGGCGCTGTCGACGCGCAGGCAGGCGCCCGCGGCAATCGCATCGTCGGTGGCCTGGGCAAAGTTGAAGGTATGCGGGCCGATCAGCACCGGCGTGCCGACGGCGCAGGCCTCGATCAGGTTCTGGCCGCCCAGCGGCAGCAGGCTGCCGCCGATAAAGGCGACATCCGATGCCGCAAAATACATGGCCATTTCGCCCATCGAATCGCCCAGCAGCACGTCGGCCTCGATGGGCTGATCGAGCCCGTCCTCGCCCAGTGCACTGCGGCGCTGCAAGGTGAAGCCGGTCTGCGTGACCATCGCCGCCACCGCATCGAAGCGTTGCGGATGGCGCGGCACCAGCAGCAGCGCCGGCGGACGCGCCGTGTCCGAACCCTGGTCCCACACCTCGCCGCACAGCTTGCGCCAGCGCGACAGCGCGTCGAGCAGCATCGCCTCCTCGCCCTCGCGCGTGCTCGCCGCCGCCAGCACCGGCCGCGTGCCGAAGGCCCGGCGCAGCCGTCGTCCGCGTTCGATCTGCTCGTCCGATGGCTGCATGTCGAACTTCAGGTTGCCGGTCACGCGCACCGCCGCGACGCCCAGCGCGCGAAAGCGCTCGGCATCGGCCTGGGTCTGCGCCAGTACCTCGGTGAAGTCCGCATACATCGCCGCCGCGGCGCGACCGAAGCGGGCGGTACGGCGAAAGCTGCGCGGCGACAGCCGGGCATTGACCAGATACAGCGGCACGCCGGCCAGGCGCGCGCCGCGCACCAGGTTAGGCCAGACCTCGGTCTCCATCAGCATGCCGGCCTCCGGCCGGAAATGCGCCAGGAAACGCCGCACCAGCGCCGGCACGTCGTACGGCAGGTAGCACTGCACCAGCCGCGGCTCCTTGCCGAACAGTTCGGCGCCGGTCTGCCGGCCGGTCGGGGTCATATGGGTCAGCACGATGCGATGGCCGGGATAGGCGGCCAGCAGCCGCGCGATCAGCGGCTGCGCGGCGCGCGTTTCGCCAACGGAGACCGCATGGACCCAGATCCAGGGGCCTTGCCTCGGCAGCGCGTCGTAGCGTCCGAGCCGTTCGCCGACATGCTGCAGATAGCCGGGCTCCTTGCGCGCGCGCCATGCCAGCCGCGCCAGCGCGGCCGGCAGGATCAAACCCCAGGCCAGGTTGTACAGAACACGCAACAGCATCAGCCTTCCCGTCCGAGCCCACGCACGCGGCGCGCCGCCGCGTGGACTTCCTCGACCGTCGGCGCCTCGCCGTCGTCGCCGACATTGGCGATGCGCGGCGACCAATAGCCCTCGGTCTTCCAGCGCCAGGTCGCGGTATAGATTTCAACGGTCGGCCGGCACAGCGCCGCGGCGATATGCACGAGCCCCGTGTCGACGCCGACCACCAGTTCGGCGCGATTGATCAGGCCGAAGCCCTGCATCACCGTGAAGCGCGGCAGCACGCGCGAGCCCGGCACGCCCGCGGCGATGCGCTCGGCGGCATGCCGCTCGGCCTCGTTGCCCCAGGGCAGCATCACCGCCAGCCCCTCGGCGAACAGGCGCCGGCCCAGCTCATGCCAGTGCTCCAGCGGCCAGCGCTTCTTCGCGCCGGCGGTCGCATGGAAGCAGACCGCGTAGCGCGTCGGCAGGTCGGACCACAGCGGATCGTTGGCATGCAGCACGCGCGCCTCGTCGCCGAAGAAACGCGGCGGCTCGGCCGGGGCGACGCCGGTCAGCGCGGCACCGAGCAGGCGCGAGCGACGAACGGAATGGGTCTGCAGCGGGACCTGGATCGGATCGGTGTAGAACAGCCGCGCCGCCGGCTCGTACCCCGAGCCCTGCGTCGCATTGGCGAGTCCGATCACCGGCGCGCCCGCATGGCGGCGCGCGATGCGCGAGACCACCGCGGTCTTCAGCAGCCCCTGCGTCTCGATCACCGCGTCGTAGGCGTCCTCGCGCAGCGCGCGGCGGAACGCGCCCAGCTCGGTCCACACCGCGCCCGAGAACAGGCCCTTGCGCCAGCGCCGCAGCGCGAACGGAATCACGCGCCGCACCTGCGGCAGCAGGCGCACCAGTTCGACATAGCCCTCCTCGACCACCCAGTCGATCTCGCAACCGGGCCAGCGCGCGCGCAGATCGTGGATCAGCGGCATGTTGTGCACGACGTCGCCGAGGGAGGACACCTTGACCACCAGGATGCGCGGCCGCTCCGGCATGCGCACGCCCAGCGGGCGCGGCATGCCGGCGGTCTCGATCGCCTCGGGGGCGGCGCTGTCCTGCAACGGTACTGCCGGATCGACCGGCATCCGCTCAGAACGGCAGCTGGGCATCCGGCTTCTCGGCCAGGATCACGCGCTTGAACTCCGCCTGGATGCGGGCCAGCGCGGCGTCGTTATCGGCCTCGAAGCGCATCACCACCACGGGCGTGGTGTTCGACGGGCGGGCCAGCCCGAAACCGTCGGGGTATTCGACGCGCACGCCGTCGATCGTGATGACCTCGCGCGCGCCCTCGAACTTCGCATTGGCGCGGATCCTGTCCAGCAGCGTGAAGGGCTCGCCCTCGGCGCACTTGAGCTGCAGCTCGGGCGTGCAGATCGAATTGGGCAGCGCGTTCAGCACCGCGCTCGGATCGTCGTGCCGCGACAGGATCTCCAGCAGGCGCGCGCCGGTATAGAGGCCGTCGTCGAAGCCGTACCAGCGATCCTTGAAGAACACGTGGCCGCTCATCTCGCCGGCGATCGGCGCGCCGGTTTCCTTCAGCTTGGCCTTGACCAGCGAATGGCCGGTCTTCCACATCAGCGGCTCGCCGCCATGCTCGCGGATCCACGGGGCCAGCTTGCCGGTGCACTTGACGTCGTAGATGATCTGCTGGCCCGGATGGCGCGACAGGATCTCCTGCGCGAACAGCATCAGCTGGCGGTCGGGGAAGATGACCTGGCCGTCCTTGGTGACCACGCCGAGCCGGTCACCGTCGCCATCGAAGGCCAGGCCCAGCTCGTTGTCGGTCTCGCGCAGGCAGCGCATCAGGTCCTGCAGGTTTTCCAGATGCGCGGGGTCCGGATGGTGGTTGGGGAAGGTGCCATCGACGTCGCAGAACAGCTCGGTCACTTCGCAGCCCAGCGCGCGGAACAGATCGCCGACGAAGGCGCCGGCCACGCCGTTGCCCGCATCGAGCGCGATCTTCATCGGCCGCGCCAGCTTGACGTCGCTGACGATGCGGTCCAGATACAGCTGGCGGATGTCGACCTCTTGATAAGCGCCCGCGCCGCTGGCAAAGCGCTCGTCGACGATGCGCTGGCGCAGCCCCTGGATCTGCTCGCCGTAGATCGCCTTGCCGGCCAGCACCATCTTGAAGCCGTTGTAGTCGGGCGGGTTATGGCTGCCGGTGACCATGATGCCCGAGGTCGCGCGACGGCCGGCGAGTTCGATATTGGTGCCGAAGTACACCATCGGCGTGGCGACCATGCCGAGGTCGATCACGTCCATGCCGGCGGCGCGCAGGCCCTCGACCAGCGCCGACAGCAGATCCGGTCCGGACAGGCGCCCGTCGCGGCCGACGACTACCGCGGTCTCGCCGGCCTCGGCGGCAGCGGAACCGAAGGACAGGCCAATGGCACGGGCGACGTCGCGAGTCAGGGTCTTGCCGACGATGCCGCGGATGTCGTAAGCCTTGAAGATGGAGGAGTCGATTTGCATGCAGCTTCCTGGAAGTGAAGGGAGCGGGCGCCCCGCCGCGGGGCATGGAACCGCGGGACTTCGTGATCCCGCCATGTGCCCAGAACGGCGCGCCAAAACCTGTATTTTGCCGGATTGCGATCAGGCACGGCAGTTATAATCGGTTCGGCCGGGCAGTTCGGTGTCCTGACACACGCCATCGCACGCACGATTTGCTGCGCCGCCCGCCGCCATTCCCGCCGCCATTCCGATATCGCGCCCTCCTGCCACCGTGCCCCTGTCGCCGCGCTCGTTTCCCCATTCTCCGGCGCGCCGGTCTCAGCGCCGGTCCCTGCGTTGGTCCCTGCGTTGGTCCTTGCGTTGGTCCCCGCGTTGCGCCGAACCCGAGCGCTTGCCTGCCTCCGCCTCGGCGGCGGACCTGGGACAGGCCGAGCGGCCCCGCATCGCCTACCTGATCACCAATTCGGAGATCGGCGGCGCGCAGGCCCATGTGGCCACGCTGCTGGAGGCATTGGGCGAGCGCGTGGAAGCGATCGTGCTGGCCGGCGGCGACGGTCCGCTGCTGCCGGCCGCCGGGGCATTGGGCGCGCGCACGGTCCGGCTCTCCCGGCTCGACAACGCGTTGTCGCCGCTGCGCGCGATCGCGGCCTTGCGCGAGCTGATGAAGGCGCTGCGGCAGGCCGATCCGGACCTGATCCACGCGCACAGCGCCAAGGCCGGCGCCCTGGGCCGGCTCGCCGGCTGGCTGCTCGGCATCCCGGTCGTCTATACCGTGCACGGCTTCGGCTTCAAGGCGGCCGCGCCGCGCCGGCAGCGGATGGCGGCCCGCGTCGCGGAATGGCTTCTGGCCCCGCTGACCGCACGGCTGATCTGCGTGGCCCAGGCCGAGCGCGAACTGGCACGCAGCCTGCCGCTGCCGGCGCGGCGGATCGCCGTGATCCACAACGGCATTGCCGATGTGCCGGAACGCGCCGAGCCTGGCGCGCCAATGCATCGCATCGTGATGGTTGCGCGCTTTGCGGCCCCGAAGCGGCCCGATCTGCTGATCCGCGCCTTCGCCAAGCTGGTCGAGCTGGTCGAACGTGCCGAACGCGCCGGACGTGGCGATGGCGCGCTGGCCCGCTGCGAGCTGGTGATTGCGGGCGATGGCCCGCAACTGCCCGCCATGCGAGCGCTGGCACAACGCCTCGCACCCGGCCGAGTGGTGTTTACCGGCAACGTCGCCGCGGTGCCCGCGCTGCTGGCATCGGCGCAGGCCTTCGTGCTCGCCTCCGACCACGAGGGCTTTCCGCTGTCCATTCTCGAAGCGATGCGCGCCGGCCTGCCGGTCGTCGCCACCGACCTGCCCGGCATTCGCGAGCAACTCGACGACGGCCGTTGCGGACTGCTGTGCGCGGCCGGCAGCGTGCCGGCGTTGGCCGATGCGCTGGCGCGCCTGGCCGGCGATGCCACGCTGCGGACGTCGCTCGGCACGGCCGCACGCGAACGCTGGGCGCTGCAATATGGCGTGACGGCGATGGCCGATGCGACCTGGGCAATCTACCGCGAGCAGCTGCCCGCCGCCGCGCCTGCCAACGCGCCGCTCGCGCGGGACCGGGCCTGAGGGGATGCGCATGAACAAGGCATCGGGCACCGCCCGCCCCGCCCTGGCCATCCGCGCCCGTGGCTCCGAAACGATGCGCCGCGCCAGCCGGATGCTCGGCTGGGCCCTGCTCGGCCTGCTGCCGTTCGCGCTCAACATGGGACTGGCCGAGGCCGCCCATCAGGCCGGCTACGTGACGCACGTGTTCCCCCGCACGCTGCTGTGGTCGATCGCGCCGTATCTGCTCGCCTTCGTGCTGCTGCATCGCTCGCTGCATCTGCCGGCGATGGAAGGCAACAGCCTGGTCGGCCTGGCGGCGACCCTGCCCTTCGTCGCATTGCTGTTCGCCTTCGCCGCCTTCCAGATTCCCTATTCTCGCGGCGCGCTGCTGCTCGGCTACCTGACCACGCTCGCGTGGATCTGGGTCGGCTACCGGCGCTATGTGCAGAACTACGTGCCGGTGTTCGGCTACACCGATCCCGCCGCGCTTGCGCAGCTGCAGCAGCTGCTGGCGATGCCCGGCGCGCTGCCGCCGGGACGCACCCGCTTCGAGCAGATCGGCTCGATCGAGGAAGCGGTGCACTGCGACGGCCTGATGCTGGACCGCAGTGCCGCGGCCGATCCGGAACGGACCCGGCTGCTGGCGCGCTACAAGATGAGCCACGTGCGGATCTACTCGGTCGAGCGCGTGGGTGAGATGCTGACCGGCCGGCTGGGGCTCGACCATATCGACGAGAACTTCCTCGACGATCATGCCGCGCACTATTTCTACGGCTATCTGAAGCGAATGATCGATGTGGCCACGGTGCTGTGCCTCGCGCCGCTGGCCCTGCCCGCGGCGCTGGTGGTGGCGCTGGCGATCCGCCTCGATTCGCCCGGCCCGGCGCTGTTCCGGCAGGGTCGCGTCGGCCTGCTCGGCAAGCCGTTCACGATGCTGAAGTTCCGCAGCATGGAGACCGCGCCGCAGGACACCGCGCGCTTCGCCGCCCGGCGCGATCCGCGCGTGACCCGCGTCGGCCGCGTGATCCGCAAATACCGGCTCGACGAGATTCCGCAGCTGTGGAACGTGCTGACGGGCGACATGAGCCTGATCGGGCCACGACCCGAGCAGGTGCCGATGGTCGAGCGCTTCGCCGACACGATCCCCTATTACCCGTACCGGCATCTGGTGAGGCCGGGGCTGTCGGGCTGGGCGCAGGTCCAGCAGGGCTATGCGGGGACGCACGAGGAGACGGTTACCAAGCTCAGCTACGACCTGTATTACGTCAAGCATTGCAGCTTCGCGCTGGATTTGCTGGTGGCGGTGAAGACGGTGCGGACGCTGCTGACCGGGTACGGGGCGCGGTGATGCGGGCGCGTGGCCACGTTGTGGCGCCGGTGCCGCGGCTGTCGCCGGATGCGGCCCGTTCGTCGGGCTCGACTGACTCGCCGTTCGCGCCGGCCTCGTCCGCCTCGTCCGCCTCGTCCGCCTCGTCCGCCTCCACGGAATGGCCGCTGTTGCCGCGGTCGCCGATGCGCATTCTGCTGCTGACCACCGGCCTGCGCCTTGGCGGCGCCGAGCAGCAGGTCGCCGCGCTCGCGCGCCGCTTCGATGCACTGGGCCACGCGGTGGCGGTGGCCAGCCTGACGCCGGGATGCGAGGTCGCATTGCCGCCGGGCATCGAGACGTTGGATCTCGCCATGCGCAAGACGCCGTGGTCGATGGCGCGGGCCCTGCGGCAGATGCGCCGTTTCGTCCAGCACTGGCGGCCGGACGTCATCCACGCGCATATGGTCCATGCCAACCTGTTCGGCCGCGCCTTGATCGCGACCGGTCCGGCGCGCGCGATGCCGCCGCTGATCTGCACCGCGCACAGTGCCCGCGAGGGCGGCACGGCGCGCATGCTGGCCTATCGGCTGACCGATCGCTGGGCCGGCCTGACGACGCATGTCAGCGCCGAGGGCCGGGAAAGAATGATCACGGCTGGTGCGGTGCCGGCGGGGCGCATCGCGGTGATGCCCAATGGCATCGATACCGCACGGTTCCGGCCCGATGGCACGGCGCGGGCGCAGACGCGCTCGGCGCTGGGCCTCGATGCGGCCACCCCGCTGCTGCTTCATGTCGGACGACTCGTCCCCGAGAAGAACCAGGCTTTGCTGCTGGAGGCATTTGCCCGCCTGCCGTCGTCGCTTGCCTCCGCACAACTGCTGATCGCGGGCGACGGCCCCGAACGCGCCGCGCTGGAACGCCGCATTGCCGCCCTCTCGATCGGCGACCGCGTCCGTCTGCTCGGCACGCGCGCCGATATCCCGGCCCTGCTCAATGCGGCGGACGTGTTTGCGCTGTCGTCCGACATCGAGGGCATGCCGCTGGTCGTCGGCGAAGCGATGGCCTGCGGCTGCCCCGTAGTGGCGACCGATGCGGCCGGTGTCGCGCAGATGGTCGACGGCTTTGGCCAGGTCGTACCGCGCGGCGATGCCGACGCGCTGGCAGCCGCCCTCGCTCGCGCCCTGCGCGACGGACGCGGCGACATCGCACAGCAAGCGGCAAGGCATCGGCATATCGCGGATTCGCTCGGCCTCGAGGCCATCGCGGACCAATGGCTGGCCCGCTACGCCGCGCTTGCCGCTGCAAAGGCCCACGCACGCATGGGGACCGCCTGATGCGCAGACGGGTCGCCGGCAACCTGCTGTGGATGCTGACCGAGCGCGGGCTGCAGGTGGTCACCGGCATCGCCATCGTCGCGATGCTGGCGCGCGCGCTCGGCCCCGAAGGCTTCGCGCATTTCCAGTATGCCCAGGCCGTGGTCACGATCGCGGCGTCGGTCGCGCTGATCTGCGGCAGCGAAGTGGTGGTGCCGCGGCTGGTCGCCGATTCCGGCAGCACGGCGCAGCATCGCCTGCTGGCGCACGCCTTCGTGCTGCGCGCGTTCGGCGGCCTGCTCGGCTATGCGCTGATGTGCGGCTACCTGGCCGTGGCAGGCGCCGCCGCCGAGGTCTGGGCCGTGGCGCTGCTGCTCGGCATCGCCATCCTGCTGCGCGAACCGTTTGGCGTGGTCGGCGCCTGGATGCAGGCGCATACCAACAACCGGCCGGCCACCGTGTTCAGCCTGATTTCGCTGACCATCAAGGCCGGCATGGTGGCGCTGCTGTTCACCGCCGGCAGCCGCGCCGCACCGGCCTTCGCCAGCGCCTTCGCGGTCGAGGCGGTGGTGCTGGCGCTGCTGCTCGCCGGCTACTACCTGAGCCGCGTGCCGCACCGACGCATCGCGGTCGATTCCGCGCTGGCGGGTCAACTGCTGCGCGGCGGCACGCTGTTCTGGGCCAGCTTCATGATGATGATGGCCGCGCGCCGCGTCGATCAGCTGATCCTGCAGCCGCTGGTGCCGCTCGCAGACTTCGGCGCCTATGCCGCGACGATGCAGATCCTCGACAACTACGCGGCCGCGGCGACCATCATCGCGGCAGGCGCCGCGCCGGTCTATGTCTACGGGCAAGCGGATCCCGTGCTGGCACGACGCAATGTCGGACGCCTGGCGCTGCTGCTCGGCGCGGTGGGCCTGGCCGGCGCGGCGGTGATTGCCGCTGCCGCCGACTGGATCATCCATCTGCTCTACGGCGAACAGTTCGGCGCGGCCGTCGGGCTGCTGCGCGTCGCGGCATTCGCGACCGCGCTGGTGTTCGTCGATGTCGGCCTGACCCTGCTGCCGGTGTATCTGCGCAAGCCCGAATGGGTCGCGCTGAAATGGGCCGGCACGCTGGCGATGATCCTGATTTTCGACCTGATCGCGGTGCCGCGTTATGGCATCTGGGGTGCGGTCGCAGGGTATGCGTTGGCCAACGGATTCGCGGTCCTGATCGGGCTCGCGCTGTGGTGGCGCTGCCGGACGGCCACGTCGCTGCGGACGGCAAGGGCAGCGCATGAGCACTAAGCCGACCCTCTGCTTCCTGACCGGGACGCTGAACGCATTCGCCGGCGCCGAGCGCATGACCGCAGTGATCGCCAACGAGCTGGCGCGGCGCGGGTACACGGTGCATATCCTGAGCCTGTGGGACGCCGCGAGCTGCTTCGAACTCGAACCGGCGGTGCGACACGATGCGCTGTTCGCGCAGCGGCCTTCGTTCAAGACGCGGTATCTGTCGACGGTCCTCGGCATTCGGCGGTATCTGAAGCGGCATCGGATCGAGGTGCTGATCGAGGTCGATACGATGCTGACGTTGTTTACGCTGCCGGCATGCGTGGGCCTCGGCGTGCGCCGCATTGCCTGGGAGCACTGCAACTTCGACCAGGATCTCGGGCGACGGGCGCGACGGCTGGCGCGGCGGCTGGCGGTTCGCAGTTGCGAGCATGTGGTGGTGCTGACGCAGCGGGATCGGGAGAAGTGGGAACGGGCGCTCGGCGCGCGGAATGTGGTGGCGATTCCGAACGCGTTGCCGTTTGCGATGCCCGCCGAGCCGGCGCCGCGGACGTCGAAGGTGGCGTTGGCGGTCGGAAGGTTGACGTATGCGAAAGGCTTCGATGTGCTGTTGCGCGCCTGGAAAATCATTGCGCGGGAGCATCCGGATTGGCGGCTGGATATCGTCGGGGACGGGGAATTACGCGATGCGCTACTGCATTTGCGGGACCAACTGGACTTGTCGGAAAGCGTTCGACTCCTGCCGGCACGCCGCGATTTGCCGGCTCTGTACCGCGGCGCGTCGCTGTTCTGCCTGTCGTCCCGCTATGAGGGCTTCGGCCTGGTTCTGATCGAAGCCATGGCCCATGGCCTGCCCGTCGTGGCAACCGATTGCGAAACGGGACCCAGAGAGATACTGGGACCGGCGGCGCACGGGACATTGGTACCTGTCGACGACGCCGACGCACTGGCTCACGCCATTTGCCGAACCATCGCGAATCCGGACAACGCGACCCGAATGGCGGACCGTGCGATCGAGCGCGCCCGATATTACGAGGCAAACAGGATTGCGGAAACCTGGCTTTCGCTACTCGAACGTACCGAAATGGGCAGCGCGCACCAAAGCGGGGTCAAGCCTCAATCCTGATATTCGCGTGCTAACATTCGAGTCCAGAAAATAAGCAGTATCGAGTCCCTCGGCAATGCATTTGTTTAAATCTGCATTGCACGGCAATTAACACGGCAATATGGAGCGGCTGTCCCGGCGCGTTTTTATCCGAGCGTCCGACTCTCGGGCTGGCAGAACCATCCGCTCAGGCCGCACCGCGCAAGCTCCGCACGGTTTTTCCCGTGAGCCAGCGCCAATACCAACGATGACGAACGAAGCTCCCCCATCGTCCGATGCCAACGCGGTCGATGCTCCCCCGCCAATGCGTTCCTATCCGATCACGCTATGGCTGACCGGCCTGAGCGGCGCCGGCAAAACGACGCTGGCGAGGAATCTGCAGCGACGGCTCTACGACCGCGGCATCACGGCCTTGCGCGTGGACGGCGACGAACTGCGCGCCGGACTGACCAGCGATCTGGGCTTTTCCGCAGAAGAGCGTCATGCCAATGTCCGGCGTGCCGCTCATATGGCAAAGCTGCTGAACGATCAGGGCGTGCTGGTTCTCGCTTCATTGATTTCCCCCGCCGCGCGCGATCGCCAGGCGGCGCGGGAAATCGTCGGCACGGACCGCTTTGCCGAGGTGTACGTTCACGCGGACCTGGAGCGCTGCCGTCAGCGCGATCCCAAGGGTCTCTATCGCAAGGTCGCGAGTGGAGGCATTGCGCAATTCACCGGCATCAGCGCACCGTATGAGCCTCCCGCCGAGCCGGATTTGACCGTCGACACCACGACGACAAACGTCGAAGAATGCGTCGAAGTGCTCGCCGCCTTCCTGGACGGGCGTCTTTCCCGCTAGCGAAACGCTATCCACGCCTTTTCAATGACGAAAGGCGTTACCCATTTGCCAAGATTCAGCAATACCGGTTGCGGAAGGATCCATTTTCGCATCCCTGGATGAACGCCATGCACGCACCCATCTTTTTCATTCATCCGCCCAAGAGCGGGGGTTCCACCGTCATTTCCTTCTTCGAGCTGAATCGCGGCGAGCGCCAGTTTGTTCATTTCGAATGGGACCGTGAACCGGATTGGCGTACCAGCTTCGGCCGGCTGATGGAAACCGGAGTCGGCGGCGGCCATCATCCCTTCGGCATGCACCGGCTGCTGAAAAAACCGCTGGGCTACTGCACCATTCTCCGGGATCCGCTGGCGCGTCAGATTTCGCATTACTGGTACGCGTTCAATGGCAAGAATGGGGAGGTGGAACGCGGCGCCAGCGTATCCACGGTAGAGGCCATGGTCAGGCGCGGCGAAATTTCGCTCGACGAGTGGGTGGCAGGATCGTACGCCGGCAAGAACCTGTACGTTCACATGCTGAGCGGCGATCCGGCATTGAACGAGCACAGCCTCGACCTCGCCCGATATAACCTGCGGCAGCATATTCCCGTCGCGGGGCTGTGCGAGGACATGAGTGCATTTCTGTTGAGGCTGTGTGGAAAGACAGGGTATGGCCTTCCCTTCTACGCCGAAACCAACGTGACCAACCTGCCGGGCAGCCGCAAGCAACACCTCAGCGAGTCGGCGCGCGCAACATTCCTCGCCGACAATGCATGGGACTACGCGCTGTATCGGGAGGTCTGCGAGTCCAACGAGCGCGAGAAGGCAGCGGGTGGCGAGCTGTTCGACAAGGCGTTGGCCCTGGTCCGTACCGTACAGGCCGAGCTGAACAAGGTGGAAAACCCGCACGCGCATGCGTCGATGATCTTCGGCTACGACCACACGCATCTCGGCAAGCTGCGCGATATCGCGCAGGGTTTCGACCTTGGCCCGATCCGCGACTATATCGAGCATTGCCGGCAATCGAGTGCCGCGCCCGCCGACATGTACGAGGGCTTCGTCGATGCCGTGCGGGAAAACAGTGTCAGCGGCTGGGCGATCAATCTGACATGCCCCGAGCGACCGGTCTCCATCGAGGTGTGGAGCGCAGACGAAGTGGTGGCGACCGGAACGACCGGCCAGCCACGTCCGGATGTCGCTGCCGCTGGCTATGGCAGCAGCAATACCGGCTTTTCCATCCCGCTCCCCGAACTACACGGCACGACCTTCCACGTGACTATCGCGGGCGCTCTCGATCGCCTTCAGAACGCGGGACCCTGGCGCCAGGGATGGCATATCGGCTAGCAGCCCTGGGTTCCTGCGGGCCGCGACGCGGGCTCCGCAAGGAGCCGGCTCTCAGCCGGTCCGGTGCCAGGCCCGCTCGGGCACCGGCTGCAGCGTCGGCCGCACGCTGGGCGTGTATTCGACGATCCAGCGGCGCAGATCGCGCCGTACCTCGTCGTCGGAGGGAATGCGCCGTTGCATCAGCCACGGCAGCACCTCGCTGAGCAGATGCTCGGGCACCTCGCGCGCCCGGGCGACACGCAGCTTGTCGTGAGGCGTCGGACGGGTGGTCTCGTCATCCATCAGCAACTCCTCGTACAGCTTCTCGCCGGGCCGCAGGCCCGTATAGACGATCCGGATCTGGTTCTCGTCGAAGCCATACAGGCGGATCAGGTCCCGCGCCAGGTCGGCGATCTTGACGGGTTGTCCCATGTCCAGCAGGAAAATTTCCCCGCCCTCTCCCATGCTGGACGCCTGGAGCACCAACTGGGCCGCTTCAGGAATCGTCATGAAATAACGGATGATTTCCGGGTGCGTCACGGTAACGGGACCACCGCGCGCAATCTGCTGCTGGAATTTCGGAATCACGCTGCCAGCACTGCCGAGCACGTTGCCGAAACGGACCGTTTCCAGCTGGGTCGTCGTGGTCGTCTGCTGCAGCGCCTGGCAGACCATTTCGGCCAGGCGCTTGGACGCGCCCATCACATTGGTCGGATTGACGGCCTTGTCCGTGGAAATCAGTACGAAACGCCGGACTCCGTGATCGATGGCCGCGCGGGCCACCCGGTAGGTGCCGAGCGTGTTGTTTCTGACCGCCTGCCAGGTGTTGAGCTCCTCCATCATCGGAACGTGCTTGTACGCGGCAGCGTGGTAGACGATGTAGGGCGCAAAGCGCCGCATGGTCTGCTCGAGCAGTAGCGTGTCCTTGACGTCCCCCACCACCGAAATCACGTTCAGCCGCGGGAAGTGCTCGTGCAACTCCTCGGCCAGCCGATAACTGGCGAATTCGGAGATCTCGTAGGCGATCAGCGTCGCCGGGTGGAAGCGCGCGATCTGCCGGCACAGCTCCGAACCGATCGAGCCGCCTGCGCCCGTCACCATGACGGCTCGGCCCTCGAGCAACTGGGCGATGTGCGGCGTGTCGATGGTCACCTCTTCGCGGCCCAGCAGGTCTTCCAGATCGATCTGCCGCACGCGGGACATGAAAGGCTGGCCCTGCGTCAGCGGGGTCAGCGCCGGCAGTACCAGCGCACGGACATTGGCGCGCACGCACAGGCGCGCCACGCGTCGATGAATCGGCGCAGGCGCGGACGGCATCGCGATGATCACGTGCTCGATCTTGTGGCGCTCCGCCACCTCCTTCAGATCGCTGATGCGGCCGAGTACCTTGTAGCCGTGGATTTCGCGCCCGAGCTTGCGCTCGTCGTCGTCCAGCAAGCCGACCAGCCGCCATTGCGGCGAACGGCGCAACTCGCGGGCCAGACTGGCGCCCGCCTCGCCAGCGCCCAACAGCAACACCGGCTTTCCTTGGCCGATCAAGCCACCATAGCGATAGAACTCCTTGGTGGCGCGATATGCCGCCCGGCTTCCGCCCATGATGAAGAACAGCATCACCGGCATCAGCAGCAGCACCGAGCGCGGGATCGGCGGCGACGGCTGCAGCATCGTGGACGCGACCGTCACGACGATGGCACCCGCCACGATCGCCTTGGCGATGCGGAACAGGTCGGGCAGGCTGGCGAACAGCCACATTCCGAGATACAGCCCGAACACGCGGAACATCACCGCGTACACCGGCACAACCCAGGCGATCGCGGTCAATCCGCTCTCGCGGAAATCGGCCGGCGGCATGCCATTGAAACGGATCACATAGCAAAGGAGCCATGCGAAAGCCACGGAACCGACATCGAAGGCGAATGCGGCCAGGGACAACCAGCGCGCACCCACGCGTGAGGCTTTGAGAATCGGCATCTTGGACATCTCTCGGTAAATCTAACCGGACTTAAATTGACGCCAGCGACGATCGATCATCAGGCCAAGACCGATCAGCAGCAATCCCCATGTCACCATCACCGCACCTGCTTCCCACCCGGTCATGTCGACCGACATGACGGCAAGAATTGTACCGACGAGCATCAAGACATACCACCGCAGCACCACGCCGCGATGGCCGGCGGACATCTGCACCATCCGTTGATAGTAGTGCGTCCGATGGGCTTCCCAGAAGCGCTCCCCATTGACGAGGCGGCGCAACAGGGTGACGGTCGCATCGGCGACGAAGGGCCCGAACACGAAGGCGGGGAACCAGAACGGCCAGGCCTGTTCCTGCCAGCCCCAGTAGCCCAGCGCCGCCGCCAGAAAGCCGAGCGGCACGGAGCCGGCATCGCCGAGAAACATGCGGGCCGGCGGATAGTTGTAGACAAGAAACCCCGCGGCGGCGGCGGCCACGATGATCGAGGCGATCGCCAGGTCGACATGTGCCGGGCCGGCGCATACGGCGTAGGCGCCGAAGCCGATCACGGCCATGCCTCCAGCCAGGCCATCCGCTCCATCCATGAAGTTGTACAGATTCACCGCCCACACGACGGCGACCGCCAGCACCGGCGCGAGCATCCAGAGCCCGGGCGGCAGCGGCAGCAGCCAGAGCAAGGCGGCGGCGGCGGCCAGATGCGCGGCGAAGCGGTAGCGTGCCGGCATGCCCCATCGATCGTCGGCCAGGGACAGCATGCCGAGCGCCAGCGCGAGTCCCGCCAGGGCGCTCAACGCGGGCGCAAACACGGCGATCGATATCGCGCTGACAAGCGTCACGCCAACACCGCCAACCCGCGGCGTCGGACGCTGATGCAGCGAGCGTGCGTTCGGCACGTCGAGGGCCAGCCGCCACGCGAGGCCGGTACGAAGCAACAGATAGAGCAGTGCCGCGTTGGCGACGAAGGCGAGCGCCGCAGGCAGCAGCAAGTGGCTAGCGAACGGCATGCGCGATCTCGCTCCCCGTTTGTTCCCGATACCAATCCGCCGTCTGCTTCAGTGCCTCGCGCAATGTCAGTGGCGGGCGCCAGCCCAGTTCGCCGGCGATCTTGCCACTGTCGACCCGAAGCGGCTCGACCAGCCGGGCGACGGCATCGCGCCGGCCCGTCAAGGCCCCGGCGAGGTTGAGCAACGTCAGCGGCACCGGCACCAGGCGGGCAGGCCGGTCCAGCGCCTCGCCCATCAACCGGGCCAGTTGCGCTACCGTGACGTCCTCGCCATCGGTCACATGGAAAATCTGGCCTGCCGCGGCGGGGTGGCGCGCACAGGCCAGCAGCGCGTCGGCGAGGTTGTCGACAGCCACCAGGCTGCGCGGCGCATTGGCGTATGCCAGCGGCAGCGGTACGCCGCGTGCGACCGCGCCAAGCAGGCTGCGGAAGTTCGCGCTGACGCCCGGGCCGTAGACGAGCGGCGGGCGCACCACGGTCCATTCCATCCCATGGTCCTGGCACAGTGCAGCCAGGGCTTGCTCCGCTTCCCGCTTCGATATGCCGTAGGGATCGACCGGTTCCGGCGTGTCGCTCTCGCGGAGCGGACGTCCGGGATCCACCTCGGCCACCGCCTTGATGCTGCTGACATAGACAAAGCGCCGTACGCCGGCCCGCGCCGCGGCACGGGCAACACGCAACGTCCCTTCGACGTTGGTCGCGCGGAAAGCGGCCAGCGGATCGGGCGCACGATCGCGCATGACATGGACGCGTGCCGCCAGATGGATGACACAATCCGGCCGCAACGAGTCGGGCCATACGGCCTCGATATCGGCGAAGTCATCGGCGACGACGAGTTCGCGCCGCTGTTCTGCCGGCTGCCGTGCGACACCGCGGACGACGCAGGTGGTCCGCGCCTGAACGGCTGCCAGCGCACGCAATAACGCCGCGCCGACGAACCCGCCAGAGCCCGTCAATAGAACATGTTCCATCGCGCCTCCATGTTTGTCGTCCCTGCGTAGACGCGCGCTACGCCTGCTGCGTGGAGCGGCCGGCTGCGCGCGCTGCCACGACCTCTTGATAGAGATCGCTGTACGCGCGCCCGAGCGCCGCGCCCGAGAACAGCTGCTCGTAACGCGAGCGCGCGGCACGGCCCATGCGCTCGGCGAGCGCGTCGTCATCCAGCAACCGGGAAGCGGCGGCCGCCAGTTCGGACGGAGATTCCGGCGGCACCACGAAACCCGTCACACCATCGGCATTGACGTAGGAGGTCCCGGTACCGATCTCGCAGGAAACCATCGGCCTGGCGAACATGGATGCCTCCACCAGCACCATGCCGAATGCCTCCGATCGCAATTGCGACGCCAGCACCAGCGCGCGGCAGCCACGCAGCAGCGCAGCCTTCTCGGCATCGGAAACCTGGCCGGCAAAGACAACGTTGGTGGCGCCCTTCCGGGCCGCCAGCGTGCGCAGCCGCTCCATCTCCGGACCGGACCCCGCGATGACGATATCGCCGGCGATGGCCGGTGCCGCCTCGATCAGGGAATGCAGTCCCTTGTAGTAGCGCAGTACGCCGAGCGCGAGGAGAAACGGCCTTCCGCTCAGGCGGAAGCGCTGCAACAGGGACTCCGCCTCGCCGGCATTCGGCGCTGTCTCGGCAAGGTCAGCCATGCCGAGTGGAATGACGCGCAGCCGTTGCGGCGCGACGTTGGCCTTCAGCACCTCGCTGGTCTGGGCGTATGCGGGCGATGTCGCCACCACGGCGTCCATCGCCCGCAACGTGCGACGCATCAGCGGGCCGTAGACCTGGCCCAACAGGCGTTGCCGCACGATATCCGAGTGGTAGGTCATCACCGCGGGACGGCTGTTGTCGCCGAGCAGATGAAGGACATCGCCGAACGGCCACGGGAAGTGGAAATTGACCACATCGGCCCAGCTCGCCGCCTGCCGATAGCGCAGCACGGCCCCGATTCCCCCGAGATCGCACGACGCCGGCGCGGCCCAGGAGCGACTGCGCAGCACGGCCCCTTCCGGAAGAGCGATCCGCGAGGGCGCCGGATTTGGCGACAGCGTGAAGATGCGGCTCTCGACGCCGTAAGCCTGGCAACCGAGCGCGATCTGCCGGATGGCTTCCTGCAGCCCCCCGGGCGGATCCGGGAAATAGGTCCGATAGACGTGCAGCACCCGCAGCGGTCGCCGTTCTCCCTTTGCCACGGTGGTTGCGGCCATCATCGCTGGCCTCATAGCACGGCGGCGAGCGCCGCGGCGCTCGCTTCCACGTGATGGCTGCGCACGACGTCGTCGAACGCCGCATCGCGGATCCGGTGCCGCAGCTCACGGTCTCCGGCAAGGCGCTCGAGCGCGTCCACCCACTCCTGGAAGTCGTTGCCAACCAGCAGGCCGGTGCGTTCGGGTACCACGCAACCCTGGTAAATCGGTGCCGACGAATAGATGCCCGGCACGCGCGCGGTACCGTAGTTCAGATATTTGAACGGGTTCTTGCAGGCGTTGAACTCGGCAGCCTCGGCGTCCTCGCTTCCGCCCAGCGGCGTGATGGCGAACTGATAGCGGCCCGAAACCAGTGCGCGCATGTAGTCGGCGTACGGCATCCGGTTGGTGAAATGCAGGAACGGCAGCGAGAACATCTCCGGGAAAGGGTCGCCATAGAAGTCCAGGGCGTAGTCGGGATGGCGCAGGAAAAAGACCTGGAGCGCGGTCAGCAGCATGTCTTTCGCGCTCTGCATCTTCAGGAAGTCTGCGTTGGTGAAGACGATGCGCGGCGGCATGGCTTCCTCGACCGGGCCCGCCGCATATTTCTCCACCCACATTCCATTCGGCACCAGCACGGGTTCCGCGACATACGGACGGACCTTGTCGAGCAGGACGGCGTTCGCCACCGTCACGACATCGCACAGCCCCAGAATTTCGCGGATCAGCGCGACCTTGCTGTTGTGAGCCTGGGCGCCGCTGTAGCTCGGAAAGGAAAAGATCCAGTCGTCGATGTCGTAGATGACGCGCACGCCGCGGGCGCGGGCATGGCGAACGAGATCCAGAGCACGTTGAGAGCTGTGCTTGCTGAGAATCAGTACATCGGCCCAATCGACGCCGTTGCGCGCCGCTTCGTCGTTCTCGGAAATCGCCGTGAACACCAACTGGCCGCGCGATTCCATGAACTCGAGCACCTCGGTGATACGGGCCGCGACGGACAACGACGGTACGCCCTGCGCCACGTGCGACTCGCGATGCAATGCGACGACCTTCACGATGCCGCCCTCCCCCGACTCCCATGGATCGAGACCGGCAGGTTCTCCAGGGGCCCCAGCGCGAAGCCGAGCAGGCGGCCGTGCCACGCGTCGTCGCCGCGCACCATTTCGATCGCCGACAGGCTGGCATGGGCCGGCAGGAAGGCCGGAAAGCGCGCCATGTCCACACCGTGGATATGCTGCAGGATGCAGGAGATCGGGCCGGAATGAGCCACCACCATCAACGCATCGGCCGGCCGCGCCAGTTGATCGTCGAGCCAACCCAGCACGCGGCTGTTCAGCTCGAGATGCGACTCGCCGCCCGGATAGCGATTGCCCGGATCCGCGTAAAAGTCAGGCCATTGCGCAAGAAAGCGCGCGAGCTGCCAGTCGGCAACTTCGCCGGCATCGGTCTCACCCAGCCGGGCGTCGATCTCCCAATCCACGCTTGGCATCAGCCCGCGCGCGGTCTGCTGGGCTCGGCGCCACTGGCTTGTCATGTAACGATCGGCCACGATGCCGGCACGGGACAACCACGCCGCCATGCGCTCCACCTGCGCGAGCCCGATGGCGTCGAGCTCGTCGGCGGTGGTGCCGGTGACCAGCCCGGCATCGTTGGCCACGGAACGGCCATGGCGCACCAGATAGAGCATCATCTGGCGATGCTCCGCAGGATATCGATCAGCGGATTGATCGCGCCGGGAAGGCAGAAGCGGCGCATGTCATCGACCAGCGAAGTGGTATCGGTGGGCAACGCCAGCACCTGGTCCACGGCACCGGCGATCGCCTCGTCGCTGCCAGGATCGGCGTAGACCGCATGATCGCCGAAGTGCTCCCGCGACCAGGCCGAGTCGCTCAACAGCAGGCGGCAGCCGGACAGGCCCGCCTCGATGGCGGACAATCCCGGCGGCTCATGAGAAACCTCTATGTAGAACAGGGCCTCCTGCAGCGCGCTGCGGACGATTTCCGACTTTTGCGGCAGTCCCTTGATGAACAGCACGTTGTCACCGCCGGCGTCGCGGCACTGGCGGAAGTACGCTTCCTCGCGGCTACGTCCGACCAGCACCAGCGGGATGCCCTTTTCGCGCAGCACACGGATCGCGGCCAGCTGGTTCTTGTTCGGCTCGATCACGCCAAACCAGATCGCGTAGCGGTCCAGGCCGTACAGGCTGCGGAACAAGCCCTGCGGCGCCTGCTTGATGTAGGCCGCGTCGGCTCCGACCGTGACACGGCGCTCCTTTTCGGCGGGCAGCCTGAAGCGCTCGCGGAAGTGCGCGAGTTCCGCGTCCGACTTGAAAATCACCGCGTCGGCAAGATCAACATGCCGATTGACCAGATCGACCGGCGCATTGCCAATGTCCCTGACCCACAGGTTGGGCCACAGCGCGACGGGCTTGCCGGTAGCCTTCAATTCCTGCAACAGCTCGATGCCGCCACCGTGCACCGAAAAATGCAGCACGACATCGTAGTTCTCCATGTCCCGGGAATAGGGCCCATAGATATCCACGATCAGACCGCGCTGCTTCAGGCTGTCGGCCACCGAGAAGATTTCGTACTCGCCGCCGCCGCGCACCAAAAACGCTTGGTGATAGGTGGTGATCAATACACGAGGATCGGACAAGATGATATCCAGCTAGAAGTTGTTCGCCTGGCGCGGCACCGACAGCACCGCGGCGAGGGCCTTGTCGTCGGCCTGCGCCAGCACGGCCGCGGCGCGCCGTTTGCCCGCCTGGACCATGGCGGCGCGGCGTGCCGGGTCGCCATGCATCTGCAGGATCGCCGCGCGAGCCTGGTCCAGCGTGTCGAACGAGATGGTGGCTTCGGCCCCGACCTCGCTCGCGGCCGTGCCGGAGCGCACGAAGGTCGGCACGCCCAGATGCATGGCCTCGAGTACCGGCACGCAGAATCCTTCGTGCTGGCTGACGGACAACAACGCGCCAGCGCGGTCGAAGCGCGCGAACAGGCTCTCGTCGTCGATCATGCCCGTGATCTCGACATGCTCGGCCACGCGGCGCTGCAGCGCGCGCTCGCGCAGGAAAGCGAGATAGACGCCATTGGGCGCACCGCCGACGATTTCAAGCCTTGCGTCGACACCGGCTTCGCGGACCAGCGCCAGGATCTCGATGGCGTCCTCGACCCGCTTGTGCGGGACGACCCGCCCGACCACGAGCAACGTCAGCTGGCCGTCGCGCTCGGCCTGCTCGGCGGGGACATGGCGAAACAGAGGCATATCCGGCCATACCGGCGGAATCACCAGGATCTCGTCGGCCCGCAGATGCGGCGCCAGCGATGCCGCAGTGAGCCGGGAATTGGCCATGACCAGGTCGAACTGGCGCAGCAGCGGGTACTGCTCCAGCGAGCGGGCGCACAAATCTGCCGTAACGGGCTCGAACTCACGCAGCAGCTCCGGCTCCGTCACGCCATGGAAATAGCACAGCTTGCGATTTTCCAGCGCGAGCAGGCGCTCGAGCATCGGGTCGTAGATCGAATAGCTGACCAGCAGCGTATCTTGCGGCTGGATCTGCTCGAACAGCGCATCCAGCGGCTCGACGTCGCCAGTGAAGTGTTTCGCGCAGGCTCGCGCAGGCACGCCCAGCCGCTGCGCGGCACGGGCAATACCGAGGCAGTGATTGCCTACGGCGTCGCCGACGTGGATGTCCGGTGCGGCGATGAATAGCGTCATGCGGCCCCCTTGCTCGCGGCGTCCAATTGCTGCAGCCGTTCGAGATAGTTGCGCCCCACCGCTTCCGGCGAATAGTGAGCCAGCACGAAATGCTTGCCCGCCAGTGCGCGCTGCCGGCGCTCTGCCTCGTCCTCGACACAACGCCGCATCTGCGATGCCGCCGACGCGACGTCGGCATCCCACCAATGCTGGCCTTCCGCGAAGGCATACTCGCCGGCGCCAACCGCAACCGCTTCGCCACCGACCATGAACGCCGTCGTGTCGTTGGTGAAGTCCGTATTGCCGGAGAACGCCGATGCGATCACCGGCTTTTCCAGCAGCATGGCTTCGGCGATATTGCGACCAAAGCCCTCCGCCCGATGCAGCGACACGAAGCAATCGCAGACGGATTGCAGCCCGATCACCGCCTCGCGCTCAATCGCTTCGGAAATGATGGAAACACGCGGATCGTCTCGACAGAGCGACAGCACCTCGGCCCATTGGCCCGACGCATTCCCCATGTTCATGGTCTTGAACAGCAGGTGAACACCGGGCGTGCCGGGGGGGAACGCACGCTGGAACGCCTTGATCACTGCGAGGGGATTCTTGCGATGAACGCTGGAATTGCCGTCCAGAATATTGAGGAAGACAAACGCGTCCTCGGGCAGGCCGAACTCCGCCCTCGTGTAGGCGCGGCTCAACGGCGGCAGCGCGACCGCCATCGGCATCACCAGCACAGGCTTGTCGGTGGCACCGCGCATCGCCTCGGCGGTGAAGCGCGTGCTCGACCAGACCTCGTCGACCAGTTCAAGCGCCAGTTCCATGCCGCGCGGATAGGCGGGCAACTCCCACTGCCAACAGCCAATGTTGTAGCGGTCACCGAACATCGTCTCGCCGGTGGCGCCTACCAGCCGGATCGTCTCGTAATGCGGCAGAAACACGAGGTTGGTGTTGTACAGCGGCGCCTCCACCTCGTAGGCGCGCAGCGACAGATCCTGCTGGCGCGCCCCGATCGCCAGCGGGATGGCAGGCGCGCACAGGTCCATGTCGACGTGCCGCAGCGCCAGCGCCGCCATTCTGACGTCCTCGCCGATGCCGAGCTCGCCGCGGCCGAAACCGACGATATTGACGCCGCCGCGCAGGAACTTGCCGGCGGTCGCGCCATCCTGCGGACGCCGCGCTTCATGCATCGGCGGCGCTTCGTCCTCGATATGCAGGCGCAGCTCGTACTTGCCGAAGTTGAACAGCCACAAGTTGAGCGCGCGGCGGCCTTCGGCCGTGCTGGTGTCGAAGGCATCGCGCAGATCCGACCGCTGGGCATACGCGGCTGCGGCGAGCGGATGCACCGCGTCGCTTTCATTGCCCGGCTGCGTCGGATCGGAGATGCCGAGCGTCGCATCGGTGGGCAGCAACGCGCGGGGAACCGCGCCGCGCAACAGCTGCTCGCTCCACCACGCCACCAGTTCGGCGCGGCCTTCCGCTTTCTGCAAGGCCTTGTCGGTTCCCGGCCCGCCAGCGAGCGCCGTGTACATGGCTCGCATCGCCCGCGTAATGGGAACCTGCTGGTCCTGCGTCACCGTGGCGTCGGGCTGCTGCAGCTGGTCGCGGGAGATCAGTTGGGCAAGAAACGCGTTACCTGGCACCTCGCGGATCCACCACGACACGAACGCCGCGCGCCCTTCCGTACTCGACAGATCGGCGAACTCGCGCAGATCGTCCCGGGCCGCATGCAGGGCCTGGATGCCGCGCGTAATCGGCAGCGGCGCATCCTGCGCGATATTGCGCGCCAGTTCATGATAGAAGGCGATCGGCATGAAGCCGTCGAATGCCGGCGTGCCAGCGCCCTCGCGAATCCACCATTGGACCAGCCTGGCCCTGCCTTCGGATGTCGCCAGGTCGATCTGGCCGCGCAAATCCGAGCGCGCCATGCAGACGGCATGGACGCCCTTGGTGATGGGCAGCAACGCGTCCTGCACGATCGCCGGGTCGACCTCCGCATACTCCTCGGGCCGCACTATGGAGATGGGCCGGGATTCGTGGCGTCCGTCCAGTACCCACCACGACGCGAGCCGCTCGCGCCCTTCCTGCGTGGCCGGATCCATGCCACTCAGATCCTGCCGCGCAGCGCGAAGCGCGAGCAAACCGCGCGTCAGCGGAATGGCGGCATCCTGCGGGACCTGCGCGGACGGCTCGGCGTACAGCGCCGCGGGCATGCATGTCCTCAGTGCGGAATCATGGATGCCTTCGAGCATCCACCAGGAAAGCAGCGTTCGCCGGCCCGCCTCCGTCGAGAGATCGGCCTGCTCGCGCAAATCGTCACGAGCTTCGCACAGTGCGTGCAAGCCGCAGGTAATTGGCAAGGGCTGGTCCTGCACCACCGTTTCATCGACGCGCGCATACATGTCATCGCGCATGAAGCCAACGTAGCGCGCATCGCGCAGCCCTTCCAGCAACCACCATGACACCAGGCGGTGCCTGCCACCTCGGGTGGCCAGGTCGAACGACGCACGCAAGTCGTCGCGGGCCAGGTAGATTGCATGCAGGCCACGCGTCAGCGGCAGCCAACCATCCTGCGGCAGCGTGCTATCGGGGCGGGCCAGCCAGTCGCGCTGCTCGCCATCGATCGCGACCCCCTGGTTCAGGTGGATGGCAGCGCAATGAAGCGGGTCGTCGAGATCGAACTGCGACCGCAGCACACGGTTGCCCAGCCACAGCGCTTCGAGCACCGGCGTGCGGCCGAACGGCGTCTCGCTCTGCTGCCGGCGCTGGAACAGCGTCGCCAGGCTCCGGGGATGCCGATGATCCGAAAGATCCAGGCCGCGGTCGACGATGGGATTGTCGAACAGATACCGGTTGCGTTCCTGCACCTGCTGGATCTCGTCGGGGATGCTGCCGACATCCTGCTCGAGGCCGCGGGAATGCAACCACGTGTAGTCGACAATGCGAGCGCCGGTCTCGCGCAGCCGCATCGACAGAGCATGTTCGTCGAGAATCGAGATTGCCTTCGCCTGGAAGCGCTGCAGGTTCTGCGGCGAGAGCTCGAATACCGAATGCCATCTGCCGTGCGGCAGGCCGTCGCCCGTCAGCCATTCGAGCAGATAAGACTGGTAGTTCGCCGACAAGGGCGCGTCTTCGCGGAAGGGACGGTCGGACGACGGTGCGAACAGCGCCTCCGGGCCGAACCGGCCCACGAAGCTGCCCAGCCTGCGGATGCGCTCGGGCACCGCGATCAGGAACTTGGAACAGCCCCAGGTCTGGAACCTGCGGCCGAACTGCCGCACTGCGTCCGGATAGGCATCGATATGGGCGAGCACGACATCGTCGTGGCTCGCCGCGTAATCGAACATCTCCCGATTGATGTACGGATAGAAGCCGTTGTACTCGTTCTCAAACGCGGACGTCACGATATGGACGAGGTCGTACTCGTCCAGCAAACCGGGAAAGCGCGCCAGCGCCGTGTCCCAGCCGCTGAACTCACGGCGCGAGTTGTCGCCGCCGATCATGACGATGTTCGGGCCGAGGTTGACCGTGAGGTCCGTCGGCAGCGCCGTGTCGATCAGGACGGCATCGTAGTCCAGTCCTTCGATGCGCTGGTAGAGCTGGCACAGGCGCTTGAACGCGCCCTGGTAGTCGGCATCGCCATAGCGCACGAACAGGGTAAGCAGCTTCATTCTTCCATCTCCACTTCGAAGATGACCTTGTTCTGCGCCGCGTTGGCCCATCCGGCCCGCTCCACGTCGAATTGATCGATCCGATAGAAAAACTCGAGCCGCTGCAGGCAGCGCCCGGCATCCGCATCGCGCAGCGACGCGTCCACCAGCGACAGCACCTCGCGAGCGGCCGCCTCCCAACCGAAGACCTGGGCCGGCCGTTGCGGTTGCGTCCGGCAATTCCGCCAGTGTTCCTTGCGTTCCAGCACCTCGCTCACCGCCTGCAGCAGTTCCGTCCGCCGCGAGAACGGCACGATGCCATCGACCGGACTGACGCGCGACCGTATCTCGTCGATCAGCTGGCTTTGCCGCGCAATCACCGGCTTACCGAACGACAGCGCCTTCAGCACGGGAAGGCCGAACCCTTCATAGAACGAGGGGAAAACCAGGCAGGCGCATTCGCGGAACAGCGTATCGACCGCTTCGTTGGACAACATGCCGGAGGGCAGTTGCTCGACGTTGGGATACTGCTCGCCGACTTCGCCGAGAACACGAATCCGGGCCTCCGGGAAGCCCGCCGCGAGCACGCGCACGGCTTCGTGCAAGCCCTTGTGGTAATACTGGTTGCCGACCACCAGTACATACGGCTCGCCCTCCGGGGCAGCGTCCGCAGTTGGCGGTGCGTAGTATTCGGCCGGATCCAGCGAGCAGTACGAGATGGCGCTGGGCACATCGCGTGACGCCGGGAAGCGCTCTTGAAATGCGTTGCGCGTATAACCGCTGTTGAAGACGAAGCCATCGGCATAGCCGGCAGCCGCGCGCCATACGCCGTCGATATGCGGCATGCGGATGTAATGGCAATCCCAGGCGATGGCGTCCATGATCAGATACAGATTCACGGTCGAGCGGCGCGCCTGATCGCGCAGTTCGCTGAAGCTCCACGGTTGCGACAGACGGATGGCCGCGTCGAAGATGGCATCGTCGGGCATCGTGTGGATCAGTGCATCGGGCATGGTACGGTCCAGCCCATGGAACTGCGCGGCCTCGGGAAGCACCCAGAAACGCGGGGATACCGACACGCTGGCGGCAAGCCTGACGATCGGGTCAAGCAGGGAAAGGATGTGTTGCGCGGTGCCGTTGTAGCCCGGAGCGAGATTGCGAATGTCGAACAAGACGGTACGCGTCGCCTTCGGCTTGAGCCGTTGCCACAGCAGCGCCTCCCAGCGCTGCTCCGGGAACTCGGCACGGCGCGAGATCGCGCGCGCATAGTCGGCTGCCCGTTCGATCGAGGGCGGCTGGGCCGGGCCCGGATAGGGCGCGGACTCGGCGGCGAAGAACAACGCGCGGTTGCACACCACGGCGCTATAACCTCGGCGGTTGGCACGAATGAACAGCCTCCCGAGCGCATCGCTCAGTCGCTCGTCCTTGCCGTCGAGCCGGCCGAAGTGGTAGAGCATGTCGCCTCGTACGAGTACAGGGGCAGCCGTGACGATGCCTCCGCCCCAGCGTGACGGCAAGGCCTGCAGAAAAGGCGCGAGCGGTTCGCGGCTGGTGAGCGCTTCCTCGCCGCACTGGCGCGGAACGGGCGCCGAGCCGCCCGTATTGGTGCGCGGCACGGCAAAGCCGTATAGCGGATCCGCGGACAGCGTCTCGAGCAGCTGTGCGACCGCCTCGCCATCGAACTCGTAGTCGGGCGTGGTAAACAGGACCGGCGTGCCGGCTTCCGCCAGCGGATGCACGACGCGGTTCAACCGGGCAATGTAATCGCCGGCGTCGCGAACCGGGATCGTCTCGATCATCGGGTCGTCCGAGATCGGCGTGGCGCCCGCCGGCACGAAGACATGGACGCGCTCGACGAGCTGGCGCAACGGCGCAGCGGCCAGCGCGCCCAGGCAGGCGACGGCCTGCTGCTGCGGCTGCGCGGCGTCAGGCAGGGTAATGACGATGGCAATCTTGCTGGTCAAGCTGGCACCTGTTCGATGTCGTGGTTGCGGCATGCGTCGATCCGGCCGGTCAGGGCGGCATAAACGCTTTCGGAACCGAAATGTTGTTCGATGAAGGCGTGGGCGGCCTGCTGCAAGGCGATGCGCTCGGGCTCCCGGGCCAGCAGGCGCGCGATCTCGCGCGCGAACGCCACCGCGTCGTGGACGATTACCGCCGGCACGTCGCCGAGTTCCCGAAGACCATCCGCGGCGGAAGGCCAGGCGACATGCGCCTTGCCCCATGCCAGCGCCTCGATGGTCTTGATCTTCAGGCCGGTACCGACGCGGCAGGGATTCACCACTACCGCGGCCTGCTCGTACTCCGCCTCCAGGCTCTCCACAAAACCCAGCAGCGATACGGTCGGATCGTCGCAATGCACGAACTGGCAGACCTTGCCGATCACCCGCAGGCGCGCGCCGGGACGCGCCGCACGCACCAGCGGCCACGTATAGTCGAGGAAATCCTGCGTTCCCTTGACGTTGAATTCATTGCTCGATGCGACGATCAACACCTGGTCGGTCACCACCTCGGCGGGGTCGCCATGGTGGATGTCCAGATCGAACGACGTCAGCAACGCCTCGACTTCAGGCACCAATTGCCGGAGCTCGTCCTGTTCGGCCTTCTGGATCGCGAGCACGATGTCGGCGCGGCGAAGCAAGGTGCTTTCCTGCGCCTCGGTCAGACTCAGGCTGTAGTTCTTGATTCCGTACTGTTCGACGGTCTTCTGCTTGTGGCAGAACAGATCATGGGCGTCGATGATCTTCAGCGCATCCCCGCATTCCGGCAGCGCGAGGATCCGGCTCATGAAGACGTATTGGGCGATCACCACGTCGGGCCGTACGGCGGCGACGATCGGCGCCACCTCGGCGGCAAACCAGTCGGGACAGAAACCGTCCTGGATGCGGGACAGTTCGGCGTCGGCAACATCGGTGTCGACCTGCACCGGCTTGGCCATCGTGCCACCGGGCCGCGGGAGCACGATGCGGTTGTCGAACACATGCAGATCGTCGACCACATCGCGCAGGCCGAGAATGCATTGATTGCTGACCTCGGTGTCGCCCAGCGGCTTCAGAACCAGCGTCACCGCATATCCTTTGCGCCGGAACCACGACAGCATCTTGTAGATCCGGATCTCGTTGCCCGCCGCGGGCGGGTACGGCATCACATGCGTGACCATCAGGACACGAGGTCTGGCGCTGCTCTGGGGGATGGAAGCGAAACTCGGTTTCATCATCGTTCTAAAGGCGTATGGCCCTTCTTTTGTATGTGCGGCGTCGAGGCGGCGTCGGCAGTCAGGCGGCTACACGAGTTGCCGGTAGACATCGCGCAGCGCGGCCGTGGTCGACGACCAGGTGAACGCCTCCGGTCGGAAGGCGGACGCCGCAGCACCTTGCCGTCCCGGCGCACCCGCCCGCCCGCCAGTCGACAGCATGGCGCGCAGGGCGTCGGTGATCGCGTCCACCGATCCCGGATCGACATACATGGCCCGGTCGCCGAAATACTCCTGACAGGAACCTTCGCGCGTCAACAATAGCGGAGCTCCCTGCGCGGCCGCCTCCAGCGCCGCCAGGCCGGGCGTTTCGAGAGTACTGGGAAGCGCGAACAGTTCGCATGCGGTGTATGCGGACAGCAGCGTTTCGTCGTGCGGCATCGGTCCCAGGTAGCTGACCTGCGCACCGCCCTCTTCCAGCACCTGGCGAGCATATTCCGGATCGCGCTGATGACCGATCAGGACCAGCCGGCACTGCGGCAGCCGCTTCATGGCGCGCACGAGCGCCAGCTGGTTCTTGCGGGGCTCGATATTGCCGACGTTCAACACGAAGGGACCGTCGATCCCGAAGCGTTGCCTGAACCCTTCCGGGCCGACCTTCTGCAAGAAAAACTCGTCGATGCCGTTGTAGACGGTGGCGAACTTCGAGCGCGGCAGGTCCAGGACGCTGGCCAGCATGTCGCTCTCGATGTCCGAGTTGGTGACGGCCCGGTCCGCCAGCGCCAGCTGGGCACGAATCTCGTCCACCGGGTACAGATGCCGGGTGCTTTCGGTGATCCACAGGCTGGTCGACACCACCAGCGGCAAACCCAACTGCTTGACGAAATGGCAGAAGTGCACCGACCCACCGATGCACGAGAAGAAGTGCACCACATCGTGCTCGAGAAAACGCGGTGCCCATTGGTCGAACAGCGCGACTTCGACGCCATGCGCGGGCAGATGCTTGCGATAGGCGAGCAGCTGGATCTCCCCACCGCCCGGCGTATGGAACGCCATCGGATACGTGGCGAACATCACCTTCATGGTCTGGCCTCCAACGTCCGGATGCGTTCGAGCATGCGCGCGGTACGCGCCTGCCATGTGTTGTCGCCGACGAAGCGGCGTGCCTCGTCCTGGCTCAGCCGTCCGCGCCGCAGCTGACGCTCGATCGCAGCTTCGAACGCCGCCGCGTCGGCGCCGATTTCCAGGCCGGCCGGACCGCTCTCGGCGAACGCCAGCGGGGTGGACACCACCGGCAGGCCAGCCCCCAGATATTCGAAGAACTTCATTGGAAACATCGATCTGGTGTATTCGTTGATCAGTGTCGGCAGCAGGCCGACCTGCATGCCGCGCAGATAGTCCGGCAATTGCGCATAGCTGCGGTAGCCCAGCAGATGCACGTTGGGCAACGCTGCAAGTGCATCGACCAGCGGACTCTGCTGCCCCTCGCGCTGCTCGCCGATCAGCACCCATTGCCAATCCGGCCGCCGCCGGGCGACCTCCAGCAGCAGCGCAAAGTCGACCTTGAAGTCCGACAACACGCCGTGATAGACGAGGCGCGGGGTCGGAATCGCAGCGAGGTCACCGGGCAGCGGTCCGGCATTCATCGCCTTGCCGAAGTGGCGATCGTCCGCCACATTGGGAAGAAAATACGTGTTCGGATTGAAGGGGCGGCAGCGCTCCTCGAGCGCACGAGCCGTGACGAACACCGCATCGCATGCCTGCAGCAGGCTTCGCTCGGCGGCGTCGAACGCCGCCACATCGACGCCGGGCACCGCCGACAGATCGTCGACACAGTGATAGACCAGCGGACCGCGCGGCATGTGCGCGATCGCGTTCTGCATGTATGGGTGGTAGGTCCACACCAGAGGACGCGCGAAACGCCTGGCGCGCAGGAATCGGCCCAGCGCGTGCCGCAGCAATCCCTGGTTGATCCAGCGGACAACCGGCCAATGATGCTTGGCCGGCACGATCAGCGGCGACAGCACCCAGATATTGTCGCGCCGCCGCGGTGGGCCGATCACGACCGACTGCATGCCGCGCCAGAGCCGCCGCCAGAGCCGCTTCCAGTCTCTGCCGCTGGCCATGCGGGGCGTACGCAGGCCCACGCTTTCGACATACAGCACCCGCCAGCCGAGTCCCGCCAGCTCGCAGGCCATATGCTGCTTGTTGGTCCAGTAGGGCTCGTCCCAATCGGCGGTCGAGAACAGCACGCAATCGCCCGCTTCCGCGCGGGCTGCCGCCGGCGCGGACCGAGGGGCGTTCGCCGCTTGCTGCCTGTCGATCGCCTCAGCCACCGAAGTCCTCCAGCGGCCGACCGAGCAGGCTGGCCACCACGCGCGCCGAGGCTCGACCGTCGCCATACGGATTGGTGCGATCGCGCAACGCAACGACGCGCTCCGGATTATCGAGCCACTCCGCAGCCGCCTTGCAGATCGACTTCGGGTCCTGACCCGCCAGCGTGGCGAAGCCCGCATCGACGCCTTCGCGCCGCTCGGTATGGCTGCGCATCACCACCACCGGCACGCCGAAGGTCGGCGCCTCCTCCTGGATGCCGCCCGAATCGCTGACGACCAGGTCGCTGCGGCTGATCAGATAGAGACTGGTCGGATAGTCGACCGGCTCGATCAGCGACAGATTCGAAACGCCGGCCAGTTCGCGCAGCACCGGCTCGCGTACCGCCGGATTGAGGTGCACGGGAAAGATCCAGCGATGGTGCGGGTAGCGTTGGCACAGCTCGCGCAGCGCGGTGCAGATGCCGAGCATCACGTCGCCGAAGTTCTCGCGCCGGTGGCATGTGACCAGGACCTGCGGACCGCCATGGCGTAGTTCGGGGGGCAACTCCGGCGCTCGATGCGCCCAGCCGGCGCGGACCATCTCGATGGCATCCACGACCGTGTTGCCGGTCGTAACGACGGTATCGGTGCCGACGCCTTCGTTCAGCAGGTTGGCCCTGGCCGACCGGGTCGGCGCAAAGTTGCGGGTGGCGATGCGGCCCAGCAGGCTCCGGTTGGCTTCCTCGGGAAAGGGACTGGCCAGATCGCCGGTGCGCAAGCCCGCCTCGACATGGCCGACGCGTACGCCGCGATGAAATGCGGCAAGGCCCGCGCAGAAGGCCGTCGTCGTATCGCCCTGCACCAGCACCCAGTCGGGCCGCTGAGCGGCAATCGCCTCGTCCAGTTCCGCCAGCAGGCGCGATGCCAGACCGTTCAGCGATTGGCCGGGACGCATGCAGTCCACGCGGATATCCGGCGACAGCGCGAAGTACGACATGGCCTGCTCGAGCATCTCGCGATGCTGACCGCTGCTGCAGACCGTGACATCGACGGCCTCGCGCAAGGCCGCGACGACTGGCGCGAGCTTGATCACTTCGGGGCGGGTGCCCATCACCACCATGACTTTCACCGCGATGCCTCCCATCCGGCCGCGCACATCCGGCGGCCGTGATATTCGATCGCGAGCTGCAGTCCGTTGGACGTCCCGGCCGGCAAGGCAACATGATAGACACCGTCTTCGTCGCGCACCGACGCCTGGGCGCGATACCGGAGGAAGTCCATCGCCGCATCCTCATGCAGGAAAAGCGGCGCCTGGGCCCGCTCGCGTATATGCGCGATCAATTGCCGGTGGGCGTCGATGCGGGCCGCTTCATCGGCCCAGCCGTAGGCGTAGCGGGCGGAAAACGGATGATCGAGATAACCGAACAGCGTGCCGGTCGCGTGGGCATGGTCGAATGCCTGACGATAGACCGCCAGCGGATCACCATCCGCGAGCAGGCAGTCGCCGTGAAGCATGCATTGCTGGCTGTGGCCGACAAAGCCGGCCGGCAGATCGGCCAACTCGCCGCCCCGCGCGAGCACGAATTCGGGATCGTTGCGGATGATGCCGCCGATGCAGCCGGCGTAGCCAAGATCGGCCAATGCCTGCAGCGCGTAGTGCGGAGTCTGGTGAAACGGCGAGACCGCATAGCGGACCTCTCGCCCCGTCACCGCATGCAAGCGTTGCGCGGAGGCCCAGCCTTCGTGCAGCGCCGCTTCGTAACTCCCGCCCCATTGCGGGGCGTGAGTCGCCGTATGCGACAGCAAGGCGCCGCCTTCGGCAACCAACTCGCGCAGCAGCCCGTGCTGGCGCTCGTCCGCCAGCGTGCTGGTATGGACGGCCAGCGAAAACGGCACGCCGGCCTCCCGGTAGGCGCCCCACAAGGAGCGGGCCGACTCGACGTCTTCATCGCAATCGAGCCGCGACGTAATGGCGGCGTCATGCCCCCAAGGCACTTCGGACAGTACGGGATGGCAGGGAAGCGCCTCCGCGCCGTGCATCGACAGGAATTGCTCGACGATGCGCCATTCCCACGAATCGCATGGGCCGGCGGCGCGGTTGAACCACAGCACGCTGCCCTCGTCGCGCTGTGCGAGCGCAGCATAGCTGCCGTGGCGCTGGCCATCGATCTCGATGGCGGCCAGTTCGTCGGCGCCGGTCTCCATCCCGACCGCGATGCTCCAGCACGAACCGTCCGCGCGGATCGCGCCATAACCGAGGTTGTTCCACTCGTCGGCAAAATCGAAGCGCTCGAACGGGCGATGCCATGCCGGCACCCCAAGCGCCTGTGCCGCGGCCCCATAGCGCACTGCGGCACGGCTCGCAGCCATGCCCGAGCGCGGCGCCGGCTTGCTGCGGCTGGCGCTTTCGAGCCCGGCCGGCAACGCGTCCGGTTGCCAGCCCAAGTGGCGCGCCAGCACGTCGGAGAGACGGCCAAACACGATCAGTTTGCGCCTTCCCCGAGCCAGCCACGCGATCAGGTCGTCCGTCCAGGCGTCGGGCATATCGACCGCGACCAGCGTCGAGACGGATGCCAGCGCGCCGCGCGACAACGGCGCCGCTTGCGCGGCGCTGACGGAACGGCGCAGGGCCGCGAGCACCAGTTGCCCGACGGGCCGCGCGGGATAGGGAAAGGCGACGCCGATCATCCCGTCACCACATGCCTGAACTTGGCGCGGGAGCCGACACGCACGAAGTCGTCATGGCCGACGAACGCGACGGTGAACGCATCACCCCAGAACGCCTTGAGCTTGGCCATGGTGTCATCCGCACTGGCCCAGGGCTCCAGGACGATACGGAGCGTCGGCGGCGAAGTACGCAGATCGATCTGGAATTCCTGGATCCCGCCAACCCGGTGATCCAGCATGTCCTGGATATGGTGAGTGGGATGATCGACGCCGTTGATCGGCACGACGTCGTGGATGCGGCCAACCACATCGGTCAAATAGAAGCCGGTCGGACGCTCCTCCACCCGGGCCAGGTCACCGGTGGCATAGCGCACCAGCGGCATCAGCCGGTTGCGGAAACCGGTGAACACCAGTTCGTGCGCGCCGTCCGCGTTGTTCTCTACCGTGCGGGATTCCGGCCACCCTTCGGATTCCAATACCTGGAACCCGCCCTGTTCGCCGTCGAGCTCGTAGGCCATCACGCCAAGTTCGGCCAGGCCGTAGCGGTCGACCACCCGGCATTGCAGGGCGGCCGCAATGGTTTTCCGGGCGTGCGGCTCCAGCAGTTCTCCGCTGGATTCGAACACCTCGAAGGTCTTTCCGCCGCCGTATTGGCGTTGCACGTAGCAGGCCAGTGCATAGATGGTCGACGGATGTGCATGGACCAGGTACGGCCGGCGGCGCTGCAGGGTACGCCAGATCTCTTCCAGCCCAACATCGTCGATGCGGTCGAAGAAGATATTGCTCCGGTTATTGACGAAGCATTTGAAGTCTTCACGCGACGGCCATTGCGGAACCGCCATATCGGGAAAACGGCAGGCGAAATGCAGTTCCGATCGATGGCCCGACTTGCCGATACGCTCGCGCGCGTAACGCGTGACGGCCGACGAATAGTCGGCCGCTTCCTGATCGTAATAGATGGTGCACGACAAGCCGGTCGAGCCGCCGGTCTTGCAGGCATGGTGCCGCAGTTCCGCCAGCGGGCGGGAGAGCATGCGCTCGCCCTGCTCGCGGATGATGTCCTTGGTCAGGTAAGGCAGGGCCTCGAGGCGACGCGGGTCCTCGGCCGCACGTTGCGGATCGAAGCCGATCTGGCGGAACAGGTCGCGATAGTACGGCACATGGGTGCCCGCGAAGCCGAGGATATCTCCCAGCCGCTGCTGGGCGATGCGGCGCCTCTCGGCCATGGGCTTGGCGTAATAGCGGCGAAGCTCGGCCACCTTCGGTGTGACGCTGCGGCGCTCGCGCCGCTCCGCAATCGGATAGCCGATATACCCGCCGACCACGCCCTTCAGCGTACGCAGCGGCTGGCGAGCAAAAACGAGTTCGCCATAACGAAGCAGGGGATGATCAGCTCGCATAGTAAATGTCATGTCGCTCATAGGGCTGACCGCACTGTGTTCGGGAAAGCCGCCGATGGTGAAGCCGCGCTTTCCGTGGCGCCCGTCGATACGCGGGCGTCCTTGTTATCGATATCCGGCGAGCCTCAGCCGACCGAGCTGGCAGCGAGGCCGGCAACCGCCGTTGTCGCCGCCTCCTCCTTGGCCGGGGCCGCGGCCACCACCGGCTCGTCCGCGACGATCCGGCCGTGTTCCATCTTGATCTGCCGATTGCAGACCCGCGCCACCAGCTTCGGGTCGTGCGATGCCAACACCAGGATGGAAGCCTTGCCAACCAGCTCGTCGAGGCGTTTGGCCGCCTTCAGGCTGAAGTCGGCGTCGCCCACGCTGAGCCATTCGTCCATGATCAGGATGTCGGCCTCGACGCTGGTCGAGATGGCAAAGGCCAGCCGCAGCATCATCCCGCTCGAGTACGTGCGGACGGGCAGATTCAGGTAGTCGCCCAGTTCGCTGAACTCGGCGATCTCGTCGATCTTGCTTCGAATGCGTGCGGGCCGCAGGCCGTCGAGAATGCCTCGCAGATAGATGTTCTCGAATCCGGTCGCATCGGGGTCCAGCCCCATCGATACGTCAAGCAGCGAAGCGATCTTGCCACGCGTATGCAGTTCGCCGCTGACCGGCGCATAAACGCCCGAGAGGGTCCGCAACAGCGTGGTCTTGCCGGAGCCGTTGTGGCCCACCAGTGCAACGCGCTCACCATCCGAGAAGCGAAAGCTGAGCCGGTCCAGCGCGGTCACGATCGCGTGCTTGCCGGCATCCTGTCCAATCCGGCCGCCTGTCGTCAGGTTCAGCACGGCCTTCTTCAGAGAACGGTGCGAGTTCTCGTAGATCGGAAACGCGACGGAGATGTCTTTTGCAACGATGGATGAGGTCACGATGTTACAGCCAGTATGGAACGCGATTGCGGTATCGGCTCATCAGATACTGCGCAAACGCGAAACCCAGAATCAGCAGCCCGAACGACCAGCCCCACGATTCCCAATGCATGGGGCGGCCGGTAATGGGCGCGCGGATCGTTTCAATGAGGTGATAAAGCGGATTCATGTGGGCGATCCAGGAGCGATCCTTCAGGATCTCGGGCATCCACATCACCGGCGTGAAGAAAAAGATCACCTGAACCAGGTTGGTCACGATCGGCGGAATATCCCGGAAGCGGGCGCACAGCACGCCGAGCGCGACGCCGACCCAGATGCCATGCAGCAGCAGCATGACCAATCCGACCGGCACCAGCAGGAATTCCCATGTCGGCCAGTGGCCGAAGCCCACCATCAGGATGATCACCACCGGAAGGCTGTGCAGCAGGATGACGAAATTCCGCCAGGCAATGCGGCACACATGGACGGTCAACGGGATGCGTATCTGCTTGATCAGATAGGCCGAGCCGATGAACGCGGTACAGCCCTCGTTGGCAACCGAGGCGAGGTATTGCCAGACCACCAGACCGATCGCCAGATACGGCAGATAGTCCGAGATTTCCTGCTGCAGCAGCGTCGAGTACAGCGCGCCCAGCACGATCACCATGATGGCCGTGCTCAACGTGAACCAGAACGGCCCGATCACGGAGCGCCGATAGCGTTGGCGGATGTCATGCCAGCCCAGCGTGCCCCAAATGCGGGACGCACGCATGCCCACCAGCATGTCGTCGCTATGGCTATGCCGGGTAATGTCGTCGGTGTCGTAGCTGTGTTCAGCCGCTGCGGTATCAGCCATGTCACGCACGTCCGTAAATGTCCTCGAAGCGGACAATATCGTCCTCGCCGAGATACTCGCCGCTCTGCACTTCGATCATGACCAGATCGACCACGCCCGGATTTTCGAGCCGGTGCTTGTGGCCCGCCGGGATATAGGTCGATTCGTTGATCGCGACGAAGAACTCCTTGTCGCCGTTGACGACCTTCGCCATGCCGCTGACGACGATCCAGTGTTCGCTGCGATGGTGGTGCATCTGCAGACTGAGGCTGGCGCCCGGCTTCACTTCGATGCGCTTGATCTTGAAGCGCGGCCCTTCCTCCAGCACCGTATAGGTGCCCCAGGGCCGATGCACGGTCCGATGCAGGCGGTGAGCCTCATGGCCCTGCGCCTTGAGCTTCGCGAACACATGTTTGACGTCCTGCGCGCGTTCCCGGTTGGCGATCAGCAGCGCATCGGGCGTATCGATGACGATCAGGCCTTCCACGCCCACCGCCCCGATCAGCCGGTCGCGGCTCACCAGATAGCAGTCGCTGACGTCATGCAGCAGCGCCTCGCCTTCGACGCGGTTGCCCTTGTCGTCGGCCTTCGACAGTTCGCTCAGCGCGGCCCAGGAGCCGATGTCGCTCCAGCCGATCGAACACGGCACCACCGCGGCGCGCGTGCATTTCTCCATCACGGCGTAGTCAATCGAATCTTCCGGCACCGCGGCAAAGCTCTCCGGCTCCAGCTCCACCTGGGTCCAGCCCTTCGCCGTGGCGACACGCGACTTGGCAAGGCTGGCCTCGGTGGCCTGCAGGATATCCGGCGCATGCTCCTTCAGCTCCCGCAGCATCGCGCCCGCGGTGAAGCAAAACATGCCGGAGTTCCAAAGGAACCGCTGGGATGCCAGATACTCGCGCGCCTTTTCCAGCGACGGCTTCTCGACGAAGCGCAGCACGGTATTGCCATCGGCCTCGATATAGCCATATCCCGTTTCCGGCGACTCCGGATGGATGCCGAAGGTCACGATGCGGCCCTCGCGAGCCAGCGCTTCCGCCTGTTGAACGGCATCGCGGAATGCGTCCTGATCGGCGATCAGATGGTCGGCGGCCAACACCAGCATCACGGTGTCGTCGCCATGGGTCTGCGCGACGCGCAGCGACGCTGCCGCGACCGCGGCGGCGGTATTCCGGCCGAGCGGCTCGAGGATGTAGGAGGTGGCGCAATGTTGTTCATTGACGGCACGGAATTCGTCCTCCGTCTTGAAGAACAGCTCCCGGTTCGTGACCGTGAGGATTTCCGCCACGCCCGGTAGAGCCGCCGCCCGCAAGAATGCTTTCTGCAGAAGGCTCTGACCATCCGACAGACGGATGAACGGCTTCGGATGCAGTTCACGCGACACAGGCCACAGCCGGGAACCGGCGCCACCGCACAGGATGATGGGTACCAAACTCACATGTTCCTCACAATGCGCGTCAATCGTTGCGCTTGGTATTGCGTTTCAAATGTCGACGTTGGATCTGGGCCGCAAGGCACACTCCCGTCGGAATGCTGGATCGGGTCAGCCGCGTCGGGGCCCTTGCAGCGCCGGATCGTCCACCGCAAAGACGTCCGCTTCGGCGAGTGGCTTGCCGGCGGCGTCCTTCGCTGCCAGCACGGGCTCCCCACTGATCGGCCAGTCGATGCCCAGGACCGGGTCGTTCCACAACAAGCTGCGCTCGTATTCGGGATACCAATAATCGGTGGTCTTGTACAGGAACTCGGCATGATCGGACGTCACCAGGAATCCATGGGCAAAGCCTTCGGGCACCCACAACTGGCGCTTGTTCTCCGCCGACAGCGTGACGCCCACCGATTTGCCGAAGGTGGAGGAACCCTTGCGGATGTCCACCGCCACATCGAACACCTCGCCGGCTACCACGCGGACGAGCTTGCCCTGTGGATGCTGGATCTGATAGTGAAGGCCGCGCAGCACGCCCCGCGCCGAACGCGAATGGTTGTCCTGCACAAAGTCCCGGTTCAAGCCCGTCGCCTCGGCAAACTGCCTGGCATTGAAGCTCTCGAAGAAAAAACCGCGTTGATCGCCAAAAACCTTCGGCTCCAGGATCAGCACTTCCGGAATTTCGGTGCGAATGACGTTCAGGCTCATTTGATGGCCTCCGACAGGATCTGTATCAGGTAGGCGCCATAGCCGTTCTTCGACAGCGGTCGCGCCAGTTCTGCAACCTGATCGGCGGTGATCCATTTATTGCGGAACGCGATTTCCTCGGGACACGCGACCATCAATCCCTGCCGGCTCTGTAGCGTCGCGATGAAGCTGGCGGCCTCCAGCAGCGAATCGTGCGTGCCGGTGTCGAGCCAGGCATAGCCGCGACCCATGATTTCGACCTCGAGTTGCGCCATCGCCAGATAGCGCTTGTTGACGTCGGTGATCTCGAGTTCGCCGCGCGCGGACGGCTTGATGTCGGCGGCGATATCGCAGACCTGGTTGTCGTAGAAATAGAGCCCCGTCACCGCGTAGTTGGAACGCGGCTTCACGGGCTTTTCCTCCAGCGACATCGCGCGGAAGTTCTCATCGAACTCGACCACGCCGTAGCGCTCGGGATCGTGCACGTGGTAAGCGAACACCGTCGCGCCGTCTTCCTTCGCGCACGCCCGCGTCAGCTGGCTGACCAGATCGTGGCCGTGGAAAATGTTGTCGCCCAGGATCAGGGTGGAGGGATCGTTGCCAATGAAATCGCGGCCGATCAGGAAGGCCTGTGCCAGCCCATCGGGCGAAGGCTGAACCGCGTATTGAAGATTCAGCCCCCACTTGCTGCCATCGCCCAGCATTTCGGCGAAGCGAGGCGTGTCTTCCGGCGTCGATATAACAAGGATGTCACGAATCCCCGCCAACATGAGCGTCGACAAGGGATAGTAGATCATCGGCTTGTCGTAGACAGGCAGCAGCTGCTTCGACACCGAGCGGGTGATGGGATAAAGGCGGGTGCCGGAGCCCCCGGCCAGGATGATGCCCTTGCGCATGGCGAACCACTCAGGAAAGGATCTGGTCCAGCAGGTGGGCGATGCCCTGCTGCCAGTCCGGAAGATGAATGCCGAACGTATCGCGCAACTTGCTGGTATCCAGGCGCGAATTGGCCGGCCTGGGCGCGGGCAGCGGATACTCGGCGGACGCGATCGCCGCCACCCGGTCGGATGCGACCTTCAGCGCGATGCCCTTGGCTTCCGCGTAGCGCAGCACGGCCGTCGCATAGCCATGCCAACTGGTTTCGCCCGCGGCGGCGAGGTGGTAGATGCCCCCCGCAAAGCCCGCGCGATCGCCGTGCAGCCAGTGGCGCGCGACGATCTGGGCGGTCACGTCGGCGATCAGCGACGCGGTGGTCGGGGCGCCGAACTGGTCGGCGATGACACGCAGCGCGTCCCGTTCCGACGCGAGCCGCAGCATCGTCTTGGCAAAGTTGGCGCCGTGCGCGCCGGCCACCCAGCAGGTACGCAACACCAGCGCATTCGCACCGGCTGCCGCGATGGCCTGCTCTCCGGCAAGCTTGCTCTTGCCATAGACCGATTGCGGGTCGACCGCGTCGTTCTCGACATACGGGCTCGTCTTGCGGCCATCGAACACGTAATCGGTCGAGTAATGGACCAGCAGGCCGCCGAGCTCGCGCACCTCCTCGGCCAGCACGCCGGGGGCCACGCCATTGATCGCGTGAGCCAGGTCACGCTCGCTCTCGGCCTTGTCGACGGCGGTATAGGCGGCGGGATTGACCACGACGTCCGGACGGAACTCCCGCACGACGCGACGAAGCTGGTCCGGATCCGCCAGGTCGCAAGCGCTGCGATCCAGCGCTACGACACGGCCAAGCGGAGCCAGGCTGCGGCGCAGCTCGAAGCCGACCTGGCCATTGCTTCCAGTGACGAGAAGGGTCGGGACACGGGAGCTTTCACGCCGCATACTGCTTCGCCACCCAATTCCGATATTCGCCGGACATCACATCCTGCACCCAGGCCTGATTGTCCAGATACCACTGCACCGTCTTGCGCAGGCCGGTCTCGAAGGTTTCCGCCGGCTTCCAGCCGAGCTCGCGCTCCAGCTTGCGGGCGTCGATGGCATAGCGCCGGTCGTGGCCGGGGCGGTCCTTGACGAAGGTGATCTGGTCCCGATAGGAGCCCGAGGCCTTTGGCTTCAGTTGGTCCAGCAGGTCGCACAGCGTGTGGACCACGTCCAGATTCGTCTTCTCGTTCCAGCCGCCGACGTTGTACGTTTCGCCGAGCCGGCCACGCGCGAGCACTTCCCGGATCGCGGAGCAGTGGTCGCCCACATACAGCCAATCACGCACGTTCAGGCCATCGCCGTAGACGGGCAGCGGCTTGCCGCCGAGCGCGTTGGCGATCATCAGCGGGATCAGCTTTTCGGGGAAGTGGTACGGCCCGTAGTTGTTCGAACAGTTGGTCGTCAGGACCGGCAGGCCGTAGGTGTGGTGGTAGGCGCGGACCAGGTGGTCGGAGCCGGCCTTCGAGGCGGAGTACGGGCTGTTGGGCGCGTAGGCCGTGGTCTCGGAGAACGGCGGATCGTTAGGACCGAGCGAGCCGAACACCTCGTCGGTCGACACGTGCAGGAAGCGGAAGGCGGCCTTGCGGGCGTCGTCGAGGCCGCTCCAGTAGGAACGCACGGCCTCGAGCAGCGTGAAGGTGCCGACGATATTGGTCTGGATGAATTCGCCGGGACCATGGATCGATCGGTCGACGTGACTTTCGGCGGCGAAGTGCAGGACCGCCCGAGGCTGATACTCGGCCAGCAGCCGGTCCAGCGCGGCGCGATCGCAGATGTCGGTGCGCGAGAATACGTGACGCGGGTCGCCCTCGAGCGACGCGAGCGTCTTCAGGTTGCCGGCGTACGTGAGCTTGTCGACATTGACGACGCTATCGGCGTCGGCGTTGCTCAGCCAGTTCAGAACGAAATTGGCGCCAATGAAACCAGCGCCGCCAGTCACGAGAATGTGCGGCAAACCCCTTTCTCCCTAACTATCGATATGTTTCGAAAACGGGACAATAGCCCGGCGCCCGCCTTGATCCGTGGGTGGGACGGCAGGATCATCAGTGTTCTCAGAAGTGGCGGTATTCTATCCGAGCGCCCCTCCGGGGTTACCCGGGCCGGTCATCTTTTTGTAGCCTGTTGTAACGGCTCACGCCCCCCCTCTTTACAATCGACAAAAAGCCGCCTCCGGCTCTCTTTTTTACCTCTATGCCCCATCCCTCTGTGCCATCGCCCTACCCCTACGCCGTCGGCGACCTGCAAGGTTGCGACCCTTCCCTGGAACAACTTGTCACCAAAATCCCCGACGATGCGCCACTTTGCTTCGTCGGGGATCTGGTAAACCGTGGGCCGGCATCGCTGGCGACATTGCGCAGGGTCCGCACGATGGGCGAGCGGGCCGAGTCGGTGCTGGGCAACCACGATATCCATCTATTAGCGGTCGCCGCGGGTGTGCGCAATCCGGGTTCGTCTGACACGCTGAACGACGTCCTGCAGGCGCCGGACCGGGAGGAGCTGCTGCACTGGCTGCGCCATCGGCCGCTGGCCCTTCACCGGGGCGGTTTCCTGCTGATCCACGCCGGGGTGCTGCCGCAATGGACCGTCGAACAGACGCTGGAACTGGCCGGCGAAGTCGAACGGGAACTGCGGGGGCCGGGATGGAAAGCATTTCTCGCGGATATTTTTGGCAATGCGGCGAACCGGTGGCACGAGGGGCTGCGTGGCATCGAGCGGCACCGGGTCGTGATCAACGCATTGACCCGTTTGCGCTTCTGTACCGTTGACGGAGTGATGGACCTCAAGACCAAGGAGGGATTGGGAAAGGCGCCCGACGGCCTCCTGCCGTGGTTCGATGTGCCGACACGCCGCACCCGGGACACCACGATCGTCTGTGGCCACTGGTCGACGCTGGGCCTGGTGATGCGGCCCGACCTGATGGCGCTCGATACCGGCTGCGTCTGGGGCGGCCGGCTGACCGCGGCCCGCCTGGCACCGGACCCGGCAGACCGTGAGGTCATCCAGGTCGATTGCCCCCAATATTGTGATCCTTTAGGCTGATATTGTCATCCCCTTGCCGGGGATGTCGGTGCGCTGGCGTACCGACGATCAGGCTGGATTGCCGGTGGCCGTGCTTCGCGCCGGCGTATCGGACGGCTCGCCGGCGGGCAACACCGCTTCGCTCTCCGATTCGCCCTGCGGTTCACCCTGCAGTTGCCGGCACAGCGCGAGCACCGCTTCGCGCGACTGTTCGGCCAGGGCACGCCGCTCGCACTCGTCTGCCTGCAGCGGCGGGCCGAATGCGACCTGCGCGGTGATCGGCGGCGCCTGCAGGATCGCGTCGAGCGTCTGCAGCAACGTGAGGTCGCCGATATAGGCCGGTGCCACCGTGCGTTCGCCGGTGGCGGCGTCGCAATAGCGCAGCGCCACCGGCAGCACCGGCAGGCCGGCAGAAATCGGCGCCTGCATCAGATTGGCGTGGAACGGCAGCACGTCCGTGCCATCGGTGGTGGTGCCTTCGGGGAACACGCAGACGCGGTCGCCCTGCAGCATGCAATCGGTGATGTCATGCAGCACCCGATGTGCGTCGCGCTTGCGGCCGCGTTCGATGAACAGCGTGCCGGTCTGCGCGCACAGCCAGCCGATCAACGGCCAGTCGCGGATCTCCGACTTGGCGACGAAGCGGGACGGCTCCCAGCTGTGGATCACGAAGATATCGAGCCAGGAGATATGGTTGGCGACCACCATGGCGCCACGCCCGGTCTCCGGCACCGGCCCGATCAGTTGGATGTCGACGCCGCAGATGCGCAGCAGCCGGCGCGACCAGCGGCGGATATGCCATTGGCGCGCCGCCTTGCCAAGCCACGGGAACAGGACCGCGCAGGTCAGCAGGCCGCGCAGCAGGTGCAGGCAGAGGGCGAGCTTGCGCAGGGCGATCATGGGGTCGATGGAATCAGCGGGCGTCGGAACCGTCGCGGTGGGTCAAGGGCTGCTGCCCTCTCCCCGGCCCTCTCCCGCAAGCGGGCGAGGCGAGTGTCGGTCTGCGAGGGCCGACGCCTAGCCCCGGGATCAGCGGGCGGCCACGGCCTCGCCGTTGCGCGACTGGCCGGCCAGCTCGTAGACCAGCTGGCCGCCGACCAGCGTGGCCGTGACCCGGCCGCGCATCTCGTACCCCAGCCATGGCGAGTTCTTGCCCTGGCTCTTCAGCGTGCGCCGCTCGACCTTCCACACCGCCTCGGGATCGAACAGGCAGACGTCGGCCGCGCCGCCGACCGTCAGGCGACCGGCCGGCAGGCCGATCACCCTGGCCGGCTCGCTGGTGATGCGGCCCAGCGCCTTGACCAGCGGCACCTTGTGTTCGTCGGCCCAGCGCAGCGTCAGCGGCAGCAGCAGTTCCAGGCCGGTGGCGCCCGGCGAGGCCTCGGCGAACGGCAGCAGCTTCTCGTCGTCGTCGACCGGCGTATGGTCCGAGCACAGCGCGTCGATGGTGCCGTCGGCCAGCGCGGCGACGATGGCGTCGCGATCGCGCCCGCTGCGCAGCGGCGGCGAGAAGCGCATCTGCGAGTTGAAGTAGCCGATGTCCATGTCCGTCAGGCCGACATGGTGGATGTTGACGTCGCAGGTGACCGCCAGCCCTTCGCGCTTGGCCTGGCGCACCAGCTCGATGCCCGCCGCCGAAGACAGCCGGCACAGATGGACGCGTGCGCCGGTGGAGCGCATCAGTTCGAAGATCGTATGCAGCCGCACGGTCTCGGCGATCACCGAGACGCCCGACAGACCCAGCCGCGACGCGACCGCGCCGCTGGCCGCGACGCCGCCGCCGAGATACGGGTCTTCCGGCCGCAGCCAGACGGTGAAGCCGAAGGTCTGCGCGTACTGCAGCGAGCGCAGCAGCACCTGCGTGTTGCGGATCGGCGCCTCGGCCTGCGAGAAGCCGACGCAGCCGGCTTCCGTCAGCTGGGACATCTCGGTCAGCACCTCGCCCTTCAGGCCCAGCGTCAGCGCACCGAGCGGGTACACATGGGTCTGGTTCAGCGTGCGGGCGCGGTACTTCAGCATTTCGACCAGGCCCGGTTCGTCGAGCACCGGGTCGGTATCGGGCGGGCACACCAGGCTGGTGACGCCGCCGGCGGTGGCCGCGGCCACTTCGGATTCGAGCGTGGCCTTGTACTCGTAGCCCGGCTCGCGCAGCCGGGCCGACAGGTCGACCAGGCCGGGGCAGACGATCAGCCCGCGGGCGTCGATGGTCTTGTTGGCCTGGAAGTCGGCCGGCGCGTTGCCGATGCCGACGATCTTGCCGGCGGCCAGGAACAGGTCCTGCTGGGCATCGATATTGCCGGCCGGGTCGATCAGGCGGCCACCCTTGATGTGGATCTTCATATCGTGTCGCTTGCTATCGCTTGCCATTGCGGCTTGTTTTGGTGCCTGGCGGCCGTCGTCAGGCCGACGATTGCCTGGCGGATCGCGCTTTTGTCGTTTCAGTCGTTGTTGCCGGCGACGATGCCCATCACTGCCATCCGCACCGCGATGCCGAAGGTGACCTGGTTCAGGATCACCGACTGCGGACCGTCGGCCACGGCCGAATCGATCTCGACGCCGCGGTTCATCGGCCCCGGGTGCATCACGATGGCGTCGGGCCTGGCCAGCGCGAGCCGCTCCGGCGTCAGGCCGAAGGCCTTGAAGTATTCCTGCGCCGACGGCAGCAGCGCGCCGCTCATGCGCTCGTTCTGCAGCCGCAGCATGATGATCACGTCGACGCCCTTCAGGCCCTCTTCCATGTTGTGGAAGACGCGTACCCCCATCTGCTCCAGCCCCGACGGCAGCAGCGTGCGCGGACCGATCGCGCGCACCTCGGGCACGCCGAGCGTGGTCAGCGCGTGGATGTCCGAGCGCGCCACCCGCGAGTGCAGGATGTCGCCGACGATCGCCACGGTCAGCCCGGTGAAGTCCTGCTTGTAATGCCGGATCGTGTACATGTCCAGCAGGCCCTGCGTCGGGTGCGCATGGCGGCCGTCGCCGGCGTTGATCACGTGCACGTGCGGGGCGACGTGCTCGGCGATCAGATAGGGGGCGCCCGAGCTGGCATGCCGCACCACGAACATGTCGGCAGACATCGCCGACAGGTTGTTGATGGTGTCGAGCAGCGATTCGCCCTTGCTGGTCGACGAGGCATTGATGTTCAGGTTCAGCACGTCCGCGGACAACCGCTTGGCGGCGATCTCGAAGGTGGTGCGGGTGCGCGTGGAGTTCTCGAAGAACAGGTTGAACACGCTCTTGCCGCGCAGCAGCGGCACCTTCTTGACGTCGCGGTCGGAGTCCGACAGCGACACGAACTGGCTGGCCGTGTCGAGGATGTGCGTGATCATGTCGCGCGACAGCCCCTCGATGGACAGCAGATGCTTGAGCTCGCCGTTCCTGGTGAGCTGCGGGTTGCGGAACGTCTTGGTCATGGGTGAGGCGTGGGCGGGTGCGGTTTGGCTCGGTACGGGTGCGCGGGTGCTGGTACTTGTGCTGGTGCTTGCCCTGGCTCGGGCTTGTGTGCTCGTTCTCTACTGCGGTAATGCGTGCCGGTCAGCCGGCGGCGGAATCGTGGTTGCCGTTCAGCGTTTCGGTGGCAAAGGAAAAACGGATGCCGGCCCCCTCGCCTTCGCGCGACAACACCAGGTTCGTGCCGCGCGGCAGCGTGATCCGCTCGCCGACGAAGTCCGCCCCGATCGGGAGCTCGCGGCCGCCGCGATCGACCAGCGTGGCCAGCGCGACGCGCGCGGGCCGACCGTAGTCGAACAGTTCGTTGACCGCGGCGCGGATGGTGCGGCCGGTGGCCAGCACATCGTCGATCAGCAGCACATGGCTGTCCTGCACGGAAAACGGCAGCGTGCTCGGTTGCGCCTGGCTGTGCAGGCCCTTCTTCGCGTAATCGTCGCGGTGGAAGGCCACATTGATCACGCCGTAATGCGGCAGCTGCAGATCGGCCGCCAGCCGCTCGGCGATCCACGCGCCACCCGAATAGATGCCGGCGATCGACCAGGGCGCGCCGCCCGAGGCAGAGCCCGAGGCCGAGCCCGATGCCGCGGACAGCATCCCTTGCACGTGGTCGCGCAGCGCGCGGTAGAGCGCCTCGGCGTCGAGGGTGACGTTGGAGATCATAGCGGGAGTTGGTCGAAATACTGTTGCAGGATGATGCGGGCGGCTTCGTGATCGAGCGCCCCCGGCCTGGCGCCGGCGGCCTGGGCCTCCAGCGAACTGTAGCGCTCGTCGACCCAGGTCACCGGCAGATTGAAGCGGCCATTGAGCTGATTGCCGAAGCGACGCGCCAGCTTGGTCGCGGGCTGTTCGCCGCCTTCCGGGGTCAGCGGCAGGCCCACCACTAGATGCACCGGCGCCCATTCGGCGATCAGCGCGGCGACGGCCTCAAAGCGCCCTTCGACGGTGATGTTCGGCAGGATGGTCAGCGGCCGCGCCTCGCGCGTGATGAAGTTGCCCAGCGCCACGCCGATCTTGCGCTCGCCGTAGTCGAAACCCAATACGGTGCCGTCGGTTGGCACGGCAGACACGGGCGCGCCTTGCGGCGCCGGCTTGTGGAGCGGCGTGGCCGCGTCCGCGCTAGGCATGCCCCGCCTCGCCGGAGAGCATGGTGATGTCGATGCCCAAAAGGCGAATGGCGGCGGCGAAGCGTTCCTCGGGAGGCACGCTGAACACGATCTCGGGGTCGGCCTGCACGGTCAGCCAGCCGTTGCGGCTCAGCTCTTCCTCCAGCTGGCCTGCGCCCCAGCCGGCATAGCCCAGCGTCAGCAGGAAGCGATGCGGGCCGCTGCCGTTGGCGACGGCCTCGAGCACATCCTTGGAGGTGGTCATCTCCAGGCCGCCGGGCACGGTCAGCGAGGACACATAGACGCCGACCGGGTCATGCAGCACGAAGCCGCGCTCGGTCTGCACGGGGCCGCCGAAATAGACGGGCTGCTGCGCGACGGGCTGGATTTCGAGCTTGAGATCGATCTTGTCGAACAGCGTGGCCATGTCGATGTCGATCGGCCGGTTGATCACCAGGCCGAGCGCGCCACGCTCGTTGTGTTCGCAGATGTAGACGACGGCGCCGGTAAAAGTCGGATCCGCCATGCCGGGCATGGCGATCAGGAATTGATTCGTCAGATTGATGGGGGCTGCGGACGTCGCCATGCGTTGCATTTTATCAAATCAGCGCCAATGTTCCGGAAAAGATTCCCTCGTCCGGGCCCGCGCAGGGAGCTGGACGGTGCGCGCCGCCCCACAGCCGTTGCGCCGCAGCATCGCGGCCGCGGTTGGCCCCCGCCTCAGTCCTTGCGCGCCAGTTCGGCCAGATCCGCCGGCGTCAGCCAGCGCCATTCGCCGGGCGCCAGCGCCGGGTCCAGCGCCAGTCCGCCGATGCGGCTGCGGTGCAGCGCGGCGACATGGTTGCCGGCCGCGGCGACCATCCGCTTGACCTGATGATACTTGCCTTCGGCCAGCGTCAGCCGCAGCGCGCGTTCGCCGACGATCTCGCAGGCCAGCGCGGCAATCGGGGCCGGTTCGTCCTCCAATTGCACGCCTTCGCGCAGCGCCGCGGCCTGGGCCTCGGTGACCGGCTCGGCCGTCGTCACCTCGTAGATCTTGGGCACCTTGCGCTTGGGCGAGGTCTGCGCGTGGATGAACTGGCCGTCGTCACTGAGCAGCAGCAGCCCGGTGGTGTCCTGGTCGAGCCGGCCGACCGCCTGCACGCCGCGCTCGCGCAGCGGCACCGGCAGCAGCGTGTAGACGCTGGGATGATGCAGCGGCCGCTGCGAGCATTCGTATCCGGTCGGCTTGTGCAGCATCAGATAGGCCTTGTCGTGGCAGACCCAGTCCTCGCCATCGACGGTCAGCCGCAGCCCTTCGAGCACGAATTCGGCGCGCGGGTCCTCGCACAGCTCGCCCTCGACCTCGACCATGCCGGCCGCCACCAGATCCCCGCAATAGCGGCGCGTGCCGAAGCCCTGCGATTGCAGGATGCGGTCCAGCGGCGTGGTCTTGGGCGGTTTGGCGGTCTTCGCGTTCATCGGCGGTAAGGAGGGAGTGAGGGAGTGAAGGGAGTCAGGGCGGTCAGCGGCGAAGCGGCGCGTTGCAGGGGAATGGCGCAGGGGGTCATGCTACGGTAAACGATCGCGCGACCGGCGGCGCGGTGCTCACGGAGAATCGAGCTTGAACCCATCCCCCCATCGCGGACCGTACCGCGTCGGCCGTTCGTTCGCCCGCGCGCTGGTCTGGTTTCGCCGCGACCTGCGCGTGGACGACCACGCGGCGCTGCATTATGCCCTCAAGCATGCCCGCCAGGTGTGGTGCGTGTTCGTATTCGATCGGGAAATCCTCGACCCGCTGCTGGCGCGCAGCTTGGCGCGCGGCAAGGCCAGCGATCGTCGCGTGGCCTTCATCCTCGCCTCGCTGGCCCCGCTGGACGCCGCCTTGCGCAAGGCCGGCGGCGGCCTGATCGTGCTGCACGCCGCGGCCCGCACGGCGATCCCCGCGCTCGCCCGCGAACTCGACGTGCAGGCCGTCTTCGCCAACCATGACTACGAGCCCGCGGCCATCGACCGCGACCGCGCCGTGGCGAACGCACTGGCGGCCGATGCGCGCGTCTATTTCAGCTTCAAGGATCAGGTCGTATTCGAGCGCGACGAGATCCTGAACGGCCAGGGCAAGCCCTTTTCGGTCTTCACGCCGTACAAGAACGCATGGCTGAAGGCGTTGCAGCCCTTCGATCTGCGGCCCTACCCGGTCGCGCCCTATCTGCCGGCGCTGGCGCCGCTGCCCGCGGCGCACGACCGGCCGCTGCCGACACTGGACGCGCTCGGCTTCGCCCCGGGCGAGCCGGAAGCAGTGCCGCTCGCGCCGGGCAGTCCGGGCGCGCACGCGCTGTTCGATGCCTTCCTCGACCGGCTGGGCGACTATGCGCGCCGGCGCGATTTCCCCGCCGTGCGCGGACCCAGCTATCTGTCGGTGCATCTGCGCTTCGGCACCATCTCGATCCGCACGCTGGCGCGCGCGGCGCATGCGGCCATGCTGCAGGGCGGTGCCGACGCCAACGGCGCGGCGACGTGGCTGTCGGAACTGATCTGGCGCGATTTCTATTTCATGGTGCTGCACCACCGGCCGGACCTGGCCGATGGCCGCTCGTACCACGCCGCCTATGACGCGATCCGCTGGCGCACCGGGCCCGTTGCGGAGCAGTACTTCGCCGCATGGCGCGAGGCGCGGACCGGCTATCCGCTGATCGATGCGGCGATGCTTCAGCTGCGCCAGAGCGGCTATATGCACAACCGCCTGCGCATGGTCAGCGCCAGCTTCCTGGTCAAGGATCTGGGCATCGACTGGCGCCGCGGCGAAGCGGTGTTCGCCGACCTGCTGAACGACTACGACTTCGCGGCAAACAATGGCGGCTGGCAATGGGCCGCATCGACGGGATGCGATGCGCAGCCGTGGTTCCGGATCTTCAATCCCGTTACGCAGTCGCGCAAGTTCGACCCGGAGGGCGCTTTCATCCGGCGCTATCTGCCGCAGCTGGCCGCGCTGCCGGACAAATATCTGCACGCGCCGTGGACCGCGCCGGAAGCGGTGCTGGCGGCGGCGGGAATCACGCTGGGGAAGGACTATCCGCGCCCGGTCGTGCAGCACGACCTGGCGCGGCAGGAAACGTTGGAGCGGTATGCGGTGGTGAAGGCGGGAGTGGGAGCGCCCGCGGCAGCGGCCGCGAGCGAGCGATCGGGATAGCAGCCACCTTGCGCTCTCCCCGGCCCCGCTCACGCGCGCGGGAGAGGGAGCAAACCACGGCTGCCCGGGGATTCGCGTGACGCGACCAGCCCTGTTACTCCTCAGCCGTGTCAGGCCCCAAGGCGTGTTACGCCCTCAGGCTGGGGTACGCCACCAGCAGTGCCACACCACCAGCGGTGTTACACCACGCGCGGTGTCACACCACCAGCAAGCGTTACGCCGCCAGCAGCGCGCTCTCCCGATAATGCCGCTGCGCGTCCTCCGGCCGTTCGGTCTGCTCGAACAGCCGCGCCAGCGCCAAATGCGCGCGCACGCGCAGGCGGCGCTGTTCCTCGCTGGTGGCGTACTTCAGCGCGCGCTCGAAATTGGACTGCGCCTTGCCCCACAGCTGTTCGCCCAGGCAAAGCACGCCCAACGTGAAATGCAGCTCGGCATCGTTCGGATGCTGGGCCAGCCATTTCTCGGCCTGCTGGATCTGCGGCAGCGCCTGGCCGGGCTCGGCGCAGTCGGCGTAGCGCAGCACCAGCCGGCTGTCCCAGTTGACCTTCAACGCGTCCTCGACGATCCGGCGCGCTTCCTGCTGGCGGCCCAGCGCCGAGAAATAGCGCGCGGCCGGCTCGGCGATGCGGGCGGCGCGGCGCTCGTCGTTCGACAGCGAACGCCAGAAGTCCTGCAACGCGTCGGCGTCGTGGCGGCGTTCCTCCAGCATGGCCTCGCAGGCCAGCTGCTTCAGACGCAGTGCCAGCACCGGATGCAGCGCGTTGCGCTTCTCCAGCGAACGCGCGAGCCGCAGCACCTCGCTCCAGTTCTTCAGATGCTGATGCGCACGCAGCGCGATCCGTTGCACATGGATCTGCCGCCCGCCCTGCGCCTGCAGCTGGGCGATGGTTTCCAGCGCGCCATCGGCATCGCGCGCGTCGACCAGCATCTCGGCCAGCGACACCAGCCGGGCCTGCTCGCGCTCGGGTGCGGTGACCTGGGCCAGCCAGCCGTCGCGCCGATCGGCCTCCTGCATCTGGTGCGCGGCGCGGGCGCCGATCAGCGCCGCGGTCTGCGCCTGCTCGGGCCAGACCTGGGCCTCGCGCGCGGTGCGCTCGGCGCGGGCGAAGCGGCCGGCGAACAGGTTCTCGATCGCCTCGCGCAACGCGGCCTGGGCCTTCAGCATGCGGTTGCGCTCGCGATAGGCCGCGGCGCGCCGGGGCATCTCGGACAGATGCCGGATCGCCGACAGCACGGTCCAGGCTATGAAGAACAGCAGCAACAGCAGCGCCAGCGCCAGATTGAGCGACAGCTCGACCCGATACGGCGGGTAGAACAGCACCACATTGCTTTGATTGAACTGCGTGAACAGCGCCAGGCCGACGGCGCCGCCAAACAGGATCGCCACCCAGAATAGAAGTCGCATGCGCTACTCCTTCTTCAGGGAACGCAGCGCGCCGAGGCTGTCGGACATCGTCGGCAGCTGCACGGCCACCGCGCCGGCCTGCGCCTGCTTCAGCAGGGTCTGCACGGCCTGCACGCGGCGGCTCTTGGTATCGAAATAGCGTTCGATCATGCCGTGCGCCGCGGCCAGATCGTTGCGGAACACCTGCTCATTGCGCGACAGCAGCGCGAGCCGCGCGTTGAGCAGCCGCAGCTTGACGTTCTCGCGCAGGAACCAGCCCTGGTCGCCGGTCAGCAGCAGCGCCTCGGTATCGTCGACCCGGCGCACGCGGATCACGCGCATCAGCTCGTCGCGCACGGTACCCCAGACGCCGGCGAACCACTGCGTCACGCGATTGCCGGTGCCGTCGCCATTGCCTGCGGCAACGGCCGAGGCCGCGCCGGGCTGGGACGCGGCCGCCGTGCCGCGCGGCGTGCCTTCGCTGCGTTCGAGCATCCGTTCGCTCGACAGCAGCGGCAAGGCGTCGATCTGGTTGATGGCTTCGTCGAGCTTGATGGCGGCGCCGGTCAGGTCGGTGTCGGGCATCGCCTTGAGCCGGCCGATGTCGCGCGCGATCGCCCGGCGCAGCTGGTTGTATTCGGGCTTGTCGGAGCGGGCCAGGCGAACGTCGGCGCTCTGCAGCGCGGACAGCGCGACCTGCACGTTGCCGGTCAGCTGCAGTTGCTGGCCGGCGTTGGTCAGCAACTGCTGGATCTCGGCGATCTCCCAGTCGTCGCGGTTGCGCATCAGGTCCTGGTAGACCTGCTCGAGCGTGGCCTGCTTGTCGCGGGTCTCGCCGACCTGGGCCTCCAGCGCGCCGACCTTCGCCTGCATTTCCTTGACGGTGGTCTGCGCCTCGCGGGTCAGCACGCGAGACTCCTGTACCAGCGCGTCGTTGTTCTGCTGGCGGCGCGCCAGTTCCTCGGTCAGCCGGTCGACCCGTTGCTGCAGCCACCAGAACGCGCCGCCGGCGACCAGCACGAAGATCGCCAG
>NZ_JCBAJO010000119.1:0-14665 GCF_059772245.1 Cupriavidus sp. R6-3 | reverse complement strand
GGCGGCGAAGGCCCCGCCGGGCTGACCGCCGGCGAATTGCCCCGCGCCGCGCGGTACGAACTGAACGCGCTGGTCATGCCGGGTGCGCGGCAATGAGCGGCGCGATCCCGATACAGGGCGCGGCGCCGAGCCGCCGGCAACTGTTGACCGGCATCGCGCTGCTGGTGCTGGGCCAATGGATCCTGACGCTGCTCGATGCCACCGGCAAGACGCTGACCCAGCAGGGCCTGCCGATCATGGCGGTCGCGTGGGTGCGCTACGTCGGCCATGTGGTCGCCATCTTCCTGCTGCTCGGCCCGGCGCGCTTCCGGGCACAGGTCCGCACCGGCCAGCCACGGCTGCAATGGATGCGCGGCGGCCTGATGCTGGCCTCGACGCTGGTGTTCTTCTCGGTGTTGAAGCTGATGCCGCTGGCGACGGCCACCGCGCTGAACTTCTGCGCGCCGCTGTTCGTCGTCGCGCTGTCGCCATGGCTGCTCGGCGAACGCCCGGGCCGCCACGCCCGCCTGATGCGCTGGAGCGGCGTGCTGATCGGCTTTGCCGGCATGCTGGTGGTGGTACGCCCCGGCGGCGAGCTGACGCCCGGCGGCGTGGCGCTGGGCCTCACCTCGGCACTGCTGTTCGCGCTGCTGCAGATGCTGACGCGGCGCATGGCGGCCCACGATGCGCCGATGACCACGCTGATCTGGAGCGGCATCACCGGCGCCGCGCTGACCACGCTGCTGGTGCCCTTCTTCTGGTTCACCGCGATGCCGACGCCGCTGCAATGCGCGCTGCTGCTGTCGGCGGGCATCACCGGTTCGCTCGGCCACTACTTCGTGATCCGCGCCTTCCAGTACGCCGACGCATCGTTCCTGAGTCCCTTCCTCTATCTGCAGATCATCTCGGCCACCACGGTCGGCTTCCTCGCCTTCGGCCAGCTGCCGGACTGGACCACGGCGCTGGGCATCGCGGTGATCTGCGCCGGCGGCGTCTGGGTCGCGGGCGGCGAATCGGCATTGCGGCTGGTGGCCAGGAGCCTCGGCGGAACGCGCTGATTGCGGCGTTGTCTGACAGTTTTCGCCGAATGTGCACGCTATACTCGGCACGTTCCGCGTCGTCTGCGCTCGTTTTTTTTGCGCTCGTTCCGCGCTCGTGATCCGCTTGCATCGTCCGCTCGACTTTTTTGCGTTCGACCCTACTCCGCCCGTATTTCGCAATGCCTACTGATCTTCCCGCCTGGCAACGTCTGCAGCAGCACTACCAAGCGATCCGCGACCAGCGGATGCGCGACTGGTTTGCCGCGCCCGACGCCCGCGAGCGGGTCGACCGGTTCTCGCTGGAAGCGGCCGGCCTGTTCCTGGACTACTCGAAGAACCGCATCGTGCCGGAGACGATGGACCTGCTGGTCCAGCTCGCCGAAGAGGCCGGCGTGCCCGCGCGGCGCGATGCCATGTTCGCTGGCGCACATATCAATGCGACCGAGGACCGGGCCGCGCTGCATATGGCGCTGCGCGCCGCGCCCGATGCCCCGTTCCAGGTCGATGGCAAGCCGGTGATGCCGGCGGTGCACGATGTGCTCGCGCGCATGCGCGACTTCTCGCAGCGCGTGCGCAGCGGCGAATGGAAGGGGCATAGCGGCAAGACCATCACCGACGTGGTGAACCTGGGCATCGGTGGCTCGGACCTCGGACCGCGCATGGTGTGCCGCGCGCTGGCGCACCTCGCCGGCGATGGTAGCGAAGGTGGCAAGGTGTCCGGGCCGCGCGTGCATTTCGTCTCCAACGTCGACGGCACCGAGCTGGCCGAGACGCTGGCGCGGCTCGATCCCGAACGCACGCTGGTGATCGTCTGCTCGAAGACCTTCACCACGCTCGAGACGATGGCGAATGCCAACAGCACGCGCCAGTGGTTTGTCGCGCGCGGCGTGCCGGAGAGCGGACTGGCGCGCCATTTCGTCGCGGTCTCGACCAATCTCGAGGCGGTGCGCGCCTTCGGCATCGACCCGGCCAATATGTTCGAGTTCTGGGACTGGATCGGCGGCCGCTTTTCGCTGTGGTCGTCGGTCGGGCTGTCGATCACGCTGGCGCTGGGCTTCGAGGCCTTTGCCGAATTGCTGGCCGGCGGCCGCGAGATGGACGAGCACTTCCGCACCGCGCCGCTCGCGCGCAACATGCCGGTGATCCTCGGCCTGCTGGGGGTCTGGTACCGCAATGTGTTCGGCCTGCCGACCAGCTGCATGGCACCGTACTCGACCTCGCTGGAACTGTTCCCCGCCTTCCTGCAGCAACTGGAAATGGAGAGCAACGGCAAGTCGGTGCAGCGCGACGGCCAGCCGGTGCGCGTCGACACCTCGCCCGTGGTCTGGGGGACGGCCGGCACAAATGGCCAGCACGCCTATTTCCAGCTGATCCACCAGGGCTCGCAGATCGTGCCGGTCGACTTCGTCGCGCCGCTGTCCGCCCCGCGCACGCTGCCGGGCCATCATGCCAAGCTGCTGGCCAACTGCTTCGCGCAGGCCGAGGCGCTGATGCGCGGACGAACCGAGGACGAACTGCGCGCGGCCGGCATCGTCGAGCCCGAGCGCATCGCGCATATGCGTTTCGCGGGCAATCGGCCCAGCAATATGCTGCTGATCGAGGGCATCACGCCGCGCGCGCTGGGCGCGCTGATCGCGCTGTACGAGCACCGCACCTTCGTGATGGGCGCTATCTGGAATATCAACTCGTTCGACCAGTGGGGCGTCGAACTGGGCAAGCTGCTGGCGCGGCCGATCGAGGCCGAGCTGAACGGACGCGGCGAAGGCCCGCACGATCCGTCCACCAGCGCGCTGATCGCGCGCGCCAGAAGCGCGCTGGCCCGCGGAGGCTGAGCGCCGGCCCTGGCCGCGTGCTCAGACCTCGGCGCCCATCCACTCGTCACTGGCGACCTTCCCTGCCTCGATGGTCAGGATGCGGCCGCAGCGCGCCGCGACCGAGCGGTCGTGCGTGACCAGCACCAGCGTCGAGCCAGCGTCGCGGTTCAGCTCGAACATCAGCGCGATCACCGCTTCGCCGGTCGCGGTATCGAGGCTGCCGGTCGGCTCGTCGGCGAACAGGATGTCGGGCCGCGTGACGAAGGCACGGGCCAGCGCCACGCGCTGCTGCTCGCCGCCCGACAGCGTGCGCGGATAGTGCGACAGGCGCGCGCCCAAGCCCACCCGTTCCAGCATCCCCTTGGCGCGCTCGCGCACGCCGTCGGTCTCGCCGCGCAGCTCCAGCGGCAGCATCACGTTCTCCAGCGCGGTCAGATGGCCGACCAGCTGGAAGGACTGGAACACGAAGCCGACATGCCGGCCGCGCAGCGCGGCGCGCTGGTCCTCGTCGAGCGCGAACAGGTCGTGCCCGTGCAGCGACACGGTGCCGCGGCTCGGCAGATCCAGGCCCGCCATCAGCCCGAGCAACGTCGATTTGCCCGAACCCGAGGCGCCGACGATGGCCAGCGTTTCGCCGGGCGTGACGGAAAAGGACACGTCGTGCAGAATCGTCAGCGAACCGGTCGCGTCCGTCACGGTCTTTCCCAAGGATTCGACAGCAAGAATGGATGAGGACATGAGCAAGGGTTTCCGGAACGGTTTCTGGCGGGACATCGGTGGACGCTGGCGCGCCCTGGTGCTGGGCGGGCTGCTGGCGCTGGCGGCGATGCCGGCACTGGCGCAACGCGCGCCCACCATCCTGGTGCTTGGCGACAGCCTGTCGGCGGAATATGGCATCGCGCGCGGCGCAGGATGGGTCAAGTTATTGGAAGACCGCCTGCGCGCGGAGAGGTTCGATTATAGCGTCGTCAATGCAAGCATCAGCGGCGAGACCACGGTGGGCGGCAAGACCCGTCTGCCCGATCTGCTGACCCGCCACCGCCCCGCCGTCGTGGTGGTCGAGCTCGGCGCCAACGACGCGCTGCGCGGCCTGCCGCTGCAGAGCACCGAGTCCAATCTGCGCCAGATCGTCACCAGCGCGAAGGCGGCCAAGGCCAGCGTGCTGCTGATCGGCATGCGGATCCCGCCCAACTACGGGCCCGACTACACCGAGCGCTTCTTCGCGCTGTATCCGAAGCTGGCGAAGGAGTATCAGCTGCCGCTGGTGCCCTTCCTGCTCGACAAGGTGGTGACGCGGCCCGACTGGTTCCAGGACGATCGCATCCATCCGACCGCGCAGGCCCAGCCGGCGCTGCTCGACACCGTCTGGCCGCAGCTGGAGCCGCTGCTCAAGCGCCAGCGGCGCAGCGCGGAGGAAGGCAAGGCGCAGCAGCGCCGCGGGTAAGCCGCAGCACGGTGCCCTGCAGGATGGATGGGTGAACGGCCGCACGGCGGCCTTGACCACCGGCCTGAACGGCAGCCCGGTGGCCCTGACCACCGGCGCATGAGAAAGGGGCCCCGCGGGGCCCCTTTCCTCCATGCATTCTCCATGACTACCGGGCAGACCCTGCGGGGCCTGTCCATCGCCATCAGCCTGCCGGCTGGGATTCCGCCGGCGCCGCGGGCTTGAGCACCTCGACGTCCGACCGCGCCTTCAGGCTCTCGAAGAACGCTTCCAGCTCGCTCTGGCCGGCCAGCTGCGACAGCTGCTGGGCATCGGCCTGGCGCTGCGCGGGATTGGCCTGCGCCGGCTGCGAAACCTTGGCGATGCGATAGATCGCATAGCCCTGCGCGCCCAGATCGACGCCGACCATCGCCGGCAGCTTCGACGCATCGGCACGCATCACGGCCTCGACCGCCTTCGGCGCCAGACCGGCCGGCTGCTGGCGCGACACCGTCACGGCCGCGCCGAAGCCGTCGGCCGAACCGCTCTGCTTGAGCTTGGCGAGCTGCGCTTCGCCGTCCTTGCGCGCCAGTTCGGCGGCCTGCTCTGCCACGTACTGCGCGCGGACCTGGTCGCGCACCGCGTCGAACGGCCGCACCGACGCCGGGCGATACTCGACGACACGGCCGGCAACCAGCGTTTCGGGACCGACCTGGATCGCTTCGGTGTTGCGCTTGTTCTTGATCGCGTCATCGCTGAACAGCGCGGTCAGCACCTTCTCGTTGTTCAGCGGATTGTTGGCGCCCAGCGCGGGGTTCGGCGCGCGGGTCACGTTGTCGGCGGTCTGGATCGTCAGCTTGAACTTGTCGGCGGCCGGCTTCAGGCTATCCGCTTGCTCATAGACGGTATTGCCGAAGGCATCGGCCTGCTCGGTGAACTGCTTGGCCGCCAGCTGCTTGCGCAGTTCGGCTTCGAGCTCGGTCTTGACCGCCTCGAGCGGACGCGTCTGCGACGGCTTGATCTCGGTCACCTTGATGATGTGATAGCCGTAGTCGGTCTCGACCACATCGCTGAGCTGGTTCGGCTGCAGCGCGTACATCGCGTCCTCGAACGGCTTGACCAGCGCGCCCCGGCCCATGAAGCCGAGGTCGCCGCCCTTCTCCGCCGAGCCCGGATCCTGCGACTGCTTGCGCGCGACGTCGGCGAAGGTGTCCGGATGCTTGCGCAGCTCTTCCAGCAGCCTGGTCGCCTTGTCCTTGGCGGCCTGGCGTTCGGCGGCGGGCGCGTCCTTCGAGGCGGCGATCAGGATATGGCTGGCGCGGCGCTGCTCGTCGGTACGGAAGCGCGCGATATTGCTGTCGTAGTAGGACTTGAGCTGCTCGGGCGTGATGCTGATGCCGGCGGCCAGCGCATCGGCGGACAGCACGAGGTATTCGACCTTGGCCTGCTCTGGCACGCTGAAGGCCTGGCGATGCTTGTCGTAGTACGCCTTCAGCGCGGCGTCGTCGGCCGTGACCTTGGCGGCGTAGTCGGTCGCCTTCAGCAGCAGCGGCTGGACCTCGCGCTGCTGGTCGCGCGCGGCGATCAGGCGGTCGAGCAGCGACTTCGGCATGAAGGCCGTGGCACCGATCGACTGGCCGAGCTGCTGTGTCGCCAGGTCGAAGCGCATGCGTGCGTCGAACTGTTCGGGCGTCATGCCCTGCGAGGCCAGCAGTTCGATATAGGCCTTGTCCTCGACCGTGCCGTCCGCCTTCTTCGGCAGCTGTGCGATCGCGGGGATCGCGATGATCGCCTCGTACAGGCGCTCGTTCGACACGGTCAGATGCTCGCGATTGACCTCGTCGGCGACCACGCGCTGCAGGATCAGCTGATCGAGCACGGCCTTGCGCGCTTCCGGCCCTTCGAACTGGCGCGGATCGTAGGCGGCGCCCAGCACCTGACGCATCCGCTCCGACTGCTCGCGCAGCACGTTATCGACTTCCTGTTGGGTGATGGCGCGGCCACCGACCTTGGCGGCGTCGTGCGAGCTGTCCATGAAGCGCGAATAGCTTTCCACGCCGAAGAACACGAACGACGGAAACACCAGCACCAGCAGCAGCAAAAGCATCAGGCGCCGGTTGTTGCGAACGAAATCAAGCATGCTGACTCGGGATCAAGTTGGGACGGAGGTCAAACTCCGCGATTCTAGCAGGCTGCGCAGGGTCGCCCTGTGGATGTGGCGCCGGCGGCCGCTGCGGACTGGGCAAAAAGACGGGCTACAAGACGGGCTACAAATGAAAACAGCCGCATGGAGGCGGCTGATTCGGCCGGCCACCTGGCGGTGCCCGGATGCAATGTGGCGGAGTGGACGGGACTCGAACCCGCGACCCCCGGCGTGACAGGCCGGTATTCTAACCGACTGAACTACCACTCCGATGTCGGTCTCGCCACCGGCGACACGGCCTGATGACGCGGGGCATGGCGATCGGGCCATCGAGTGAGTGGTGGGTGCTGAGGGGATCGAACCCCCGACCTACGCCTTGTAAGGGCGCCGCTCTACCAGCTGAGCTAAGCACCCGCTCGATGTTGCCGCGATGTGGCCGCAATGCCGCCAATCAGGCTGTATCGCCGCGCACGTATCAGCCGTTGACTGCCGTTTGCGCTGCGAGGCCGCAAGTGTAATACAGCGCGTTTGGCTTTGCCAAGCCGAACACCGCGCGGCGCGAAAAAAAACCGCAGGGCGAACCCTGCGGTTTTGCGGTGCCGGCGGGCGCGGTCGGGATCGCCCCGCCCCGCCCTCACGCGATCAGTGGTGAATCATCTCGTGCGTGGCAGCCGCGCCCTTGTCCTTGACTTCGGCAGGGCTGGCGACTTCCTCCGGCAACGGCTCGGGCTTGCGCTCGAGCGCCATTTCCAACACCTTGTCGATCCAGCGCACCGGAACGATTTCGATATTGTTCTTGACGTTGTCCGGGATGTCGGCGAGGTCCTTGACGTTCTCCTCGGGAATCAGCGCCAGCTTGATGCCACCGCGGTGGGCGGCCAGCAGCTTCTCCTTCAGACCGCCGATCGGCAGCACTTCGCCCCGCAGCGTGATCTCGCCGGTCATCGCCACATCGGCGCGCACCGGGATGCCGCTGAGCACCGACACCAGCGCCGTCGTCATCGCGATACCGGCGGACGGACCGTCCTTCGGCGTCGCGCCCTCGGGCACGTGGATGTGGATGTCCCGCTTCTCGAACATCTCGTCCGTGATGCCCAGCCGGCGGGCGCGCGAACGCACCACCGAACGGGCTGCCTCGACCGATTCCTTCATCACGTCGCCCAGCGAGCCGGTGCGGGTGATATTGCCCTTGCCCGGCATCAGCGCCGCCTCGATCGTCAGCAGATCGCCGCCGACCTCGGTCCACGCCAGACCCGTGACCTGGCCCACCTGGTTTTCCTTGCCGGCCAGACCGAAGTCGTACTTGCGCACGCCAAGGAATTTGTCGAGGTTGTCCGAATCGACCTTGACCGTGCCGCTCTCCTTCTTCAGCAGCAGCATCTTGACCACCTTGCGGGCGATCTTCGACACCTCGCGTTCGAGCGAGCGCACGCCGGCTTCCCGGGTGTAGTAGCGGATGATGTCGCGGATCGCCGCTTCGGTGACTTCGATCTCGCCCGGCTTCAGGCCGTTGTTGCGGATCTGCTTCGGCAGCAGGTAACGCTGGGTGATATTGACCTTCTCTTCCTCCGTGTAGCCGGACAGCCGGATCACTTCCATCCGGTCGAGCAGCGGCGGGGGAATGTTCAGCGAGTTCGAGGTCGCCACGAACATCACGTCCGACAGGTCGAAGTCCACCTCGATGTAGTGGTCCTGGAACGTGTGGTTCTGTTCCGGGTCCAGCACCTCGAGCAGCGCCGACGACGGGTCGCCGCGGAAGTCCATGCCCATCTTGTCGATCTCGTCGAGCAGGAAGAGCGGATTGCGCACGCCGACCTTGGTCAGGCTCTGCAGGATCTTGCCGGGCATCGAACCGATGTAGGTCCGGCGGTGACCGCGGATCTCGGCCTCGTCGCGCACGCCGCCCAGCGCCATGCGCACGAACTTGCGGTTCGTCGCACGCGCCACCGACTGACCCAGCGAGGTCTTGCCGACCCCGGGCGGCCCGACCAGGCACAGGATCGGCGCCTTGACCTTGTCGACGCGCTGCTGCACGGCGAGGTATTCCAGGATCCGCTCCTTGACCTTCTCGAGACCGTAGTGGTCTTCGTCGAGCACGCGCTCGGCGTTGGCCAGGTCGTTATTGACCTTGCTCTTCTTGCGCCACGGCAGGTTGACCAGCGTGTCGATGTAGTTGCGCACGACGGTCGCCTCGGCCGACATCGGCGACATCAGCTTGAGCTTCTTGAACTCGGCCTCGGCCTTCTTCTTGGCCTCCTTCGGCATGCGGGCGGCCTTGATGCGCTTGTCGAGCTCCTCGAGATCGGCGCCCTCTTCGCCTTCGCCCAGTTCCTTCTGGATGGCCTTGACCTGCTCGTTCAGGTAGTACTCGCGCTGGCTCTTCTCCATCTGCCGCTTGACGCGGCCACGGATGCGCTTCTCGACCTGCAGGATGTCGATCTCGCCCTCGAGCTGCGACAGCAGGCTCTCCAGGCGCTCGGTCACGTTGACCATCTCCAGGATCTTCTGCTTCTGCTCGAGCTTGATCGGCAGATGCGCGGCGATGGTATCGGCCAGGCGACCCGGCTCGTCGATGCCCGACAGCGAGGTCAGGATCTCCGGCGGGATCTTCTTGTTCAGCTTCACGTACTGGTCGAATTGCGACACGATCGCGCGGCGCAGGGCCTCGGTCTCGGCGCTCTCGCCCGGGCCCAGGGGCACCGGCACGGCCTCGCACATGAAATGCGAGTCGTCCTCGCTCACTTCGCGGATATTCGCGCGCTGCGTGCCTTCGACGAGCACCTTCACGGTGCCGTCGGGCAGCTTCAGCATCTGCAGGATATTGGCGATGCAGCCGACCTCGTACAGGTCTTCGGCGGTGGGCTCATCCTTCGCCGCCGTTTTCTGGGCCACGAGCATGATGCTCTTGCCCGACTCCATCGCAGTTTCCAGCGCCTTGATGGACTTCGGGCGACCCACGAACAGCGGGATCACCATGTGCGGAAACACCACCACGTCGCGCAGCGGCAACAGTGGGAGGCGAATCGGCTCAGCCGGGAGGAGTTGTGTTCCAGACATCAGTTTCCCCAGTCAGTCATTTAAGGCGTAAATTGGGTCGCACGAACCGATTACAAGACAGCAATCACCGGTTCGCAGCATCAGTCAAATGACGGCCCCGACACTTGCGAATCCCGCGCAAACAGCATACCCGCGTTTCCTCCCGTTCGTTTGGCGAAATGAAGAAAAAAAGCCGCTCGCTTTTCGCGAACGGCCTGTCGGTTGGCTGCCGGCGCGGGATCCGCCCATGCGCCGGCGTTCGCGTCAGTTGGAGCCGGCCACTTTGGGCTGGTCCTCGTACATCAGCAAGGGAGGTGCGTCGCCCGTGATGGTGCTTTCGTCGATCACGACTTTTTGCACGCCCTTGTAATTCGGCAGGTCGTACATGACATCCATCAGCGATTGTTCGAGGATCGAACGCAGGCCGCGCGCACCCGTCTTGCGCTTGATGGCCTTGCGGGCAATCGCGGACAGCGCTGCCGGCCGGATTTCCAGTTCGACGCCTTCCATGGCCAGCAGTTTCTGATACTGCTTGACCAGCGCGTTCTTCGGCTCGACCAGGATCTGCATCAGCGCGGCCTCGTCGAGCTTGGACAGCGTCGCGACCACCGGCAAGCGGCCGATCAACTCGGGGATCAGGCCGAACTTGATCAGGTCTTCCGGTTCGGTCTGCGGCAGAACCTCGCTGACGTCGCGCTCTTCCTTGCTCTGGACCTGCGCGCCGAAGCCGATGCCGGTCTTGTCCGAACGCTGCATGATCACCTTCTCCAGTCCATCGAAGGCGCCGCCGCAGATGAACAGGATGTTGGTGGTATCGACCTGCAGGAAGTCCTGGTTCGGATGCTTGCGCCCGCCTTGGGGCGGCACCGAGGCCATGGTGCCTTCGATCAGCTTCAGCAGCGCCTGCTGCACGCCCTCGCCCGACACGTCGCGCGTGATGGACGGGTTGTCCGACTTGCGCGAGATCTTGTCGATCTCGTCGATGTAGACGATGCCGCGCTGGGCCTTCTCGACCTCGTAATTGCAGTTCTGCAGCAGCTTCTGGATGATGTTCTCGACGTCCTCGCCGACATAGCCGGCTTCGGTCAGCGTGGTCGCGTCCGCGATCACGAAGGGGACGTTGAGCAGGCGTGCCAGCGTCTGCGCGAGCAGCGTCTTGCCGGAACCGGTCGGGCCGATCAGCAGGATATTGCTCTTGGAGAGCTCGACATCGTCCTTCTTGCCGAGATGCTTGAGCCGCTTGTAGTGGTTGTAGACAGCCACGGCCAGGATCTTCTTGGCCTGCTCCTGGCCAATCACATACTGGTCCAGGCTTTCGCGGATCTCGTGCGGCGTCGGCAGATCCGACTTCGCCGCGGCCGGGGCGTCCTTGTCGGCGCCGGCGGCTTCATCGCGAATGATCTCGTTGCACAGGTCGATGCATTCGTCGCAGATGAACACCGACGGGCCGGCGATCAGCTTCTTGACCTCGTGCTGGCTTTTGCCGCAGAAGGAGCAATACAGAAGCTTCTCGCTGGATGAACCTTTTTTGTCCGCCATAGGAATCGTCACATTAGCAGGGGCGCGCCAGGGCGCAGAAAGGACCTTGGCGATACGCGTCAAACGCATCATACGCCAAAACCTTTCGGGCAGCGGGCGGAACCCCCAAGGTGTGGGGGCAAACACCACAAACGAGGCGCAGGGCCTCGTTATGTGGTGTAGGCTTGGCCGTTTGAGGCCGGATCAGGGTTCGAAGCCGGCGCGCCGCGCCAGGCTCAACCGCGGCGGGCGATCACCTTGTCGATCAGGCCGTAGTCGACCGCCTGGTCGCCGCTCATGAAATTGTCCCGGTCGGTATCGCGGGCAATCTTCTCGACCGGCTGACCCGTGACCTCGGCCAGGATCGAATTCAGGCGCTCGCGCAGATAGAGGATCTCGCGCGCCTGGATCTCGATGTCCGAGGCCTGGCCACGCGCGCCGCCCAGCGGCTGGTGGATCATGATCCGCGAGTTGGGCAGCGCCAGGCGCTTGCCCTTGGCGCCGGCGGCCAGCAGGAACGCGCCCATGCTGGCGGCCATGCCCATGCACAGCGTCGACACGTCCGGCTTGATGAACTGCATCGTGTCGTACACCGCCAGACCGGCCGATACCGAACCGCCCGGCGAGTTGATGTAGAGGAAGACATCCTTGTCGGGATTCTCGCTCTCCAGGAACAGCAGCTGCGCGATCACCAGATTGGCGGTCTGGTCGTTGACTTCGCCCACCATGAACACCAGGCGCTCCTTCAGCAGGCGCGAGTAGATGTCATAGGCGCGCTCGCCCCGACCGGACTGCTCGACCACCATCGGCACCAGCCCGAGGCCCATGGTCTCCAGCGCCGAGGCTTGCGTGGTGGCGAGACGATCGAGCAAATCATTGCGGGTCATGCAGGGTTCTCCAGAATTCGGTGGCAGGCCAGTGGCCTCGGCGAAAGGCAAACAAGCCGCCCGAAGGCGGCTTTTTCTTTCGATCAGGCTTGCTGGCCGCCGTTGCCTTCGGCCGTCAGCTCTTCGAAGGACACCGGCTTGTCGATGACCTTGGCCTTCTCGCACACGAAATTTACCACGTTGTTTTCGAGCACGTAGGCTTCCATCTCCGCGAGGCGCTGCTGGTCGCCGTAGTACCAGCGCATGACTTCCTTCGGATCTTCGTAGCTCTTGGCGAACTCCTCGATCTCGGCCTTGATCTGGTCGGCCTTGGCCTCCAGGCCGTTGGCCTTGACGATCTCGGCCAGGATCAGGCCCAGCTTGACGCGGCGCTCGGCCTGCTGCGCGAACATCTCCGGCGGAATCGGCATGTCCTTGGCGTTCGGCATGCCACGCTGCTCGAGGTCGCGGCGGGCCATCTGCACCAGGCGCTCCTGGTCCTGCTCGATCAGCGCCTTGGGCACGTCCAGCTCGCTGGCCTTGATCAGCGCTTCCATGACCTGGTCCTTCAGCATCGCGTGCGTGCGGCGCTTGACCTCGCGCTCCAGGTTCTCGCGAATGTCGGCGCGCATCTTCTCGACGCTGCCGTCGGCGATGCCGAGCGACTTGGCGAAGTTGTCGTCGACCTCGGGCAGGTGAGCCCACTCGACCTGCTTCATCGTGATGGTGAATTCGGCGGTCTTGCCGGCGACTTCCTTGCCGTGATAGTCCTCGGGGAACGCCAGCGGGAACGTCTTGCTCTCGCCAACCTTCAGGCCCAGCGCGGCCTGCTCGAACTCGGGCAGCATGCGGCCTTCGCCCAGCACGAAGACGAAGTCCTCGGCCTTGCCGCCGGCGAACTCCACGCCGTCGATCTTGCCGACGAAGTCGACCGTCACGCGGTCGCCGTTCTTGGCCGCCACTTCACCGCCGCCGTCGCCGTGCTCGCCGGCTTCGCCGCGGGCGTGGTAGTGGACGCGCTGCTTGCGCAGGATCTCGATGGTCTTGTCGATCTCGGCGTCGGTGATCTCGGTCTTGGTGCGGACCACTTCGGCGGCCGACAGGTCACCGATCTTGACTTCCGGGTAGACCTCGAAGGTGGCGTCGAATGCCACTTCGTCGTCCGCCACGCCTTCGGTCTTGATCTCGAACTTGGGCTGGCCGGCGACCTTGACGTCCTGCTGCTGGGTGATGTCGAAGAACTTGCGGGCGGCCTTGTCGAAGCGCACTTCGAACTCGACCTGCTGGCCGTATTGCTTCTCGACCATCTTCATCGGCACCTTGCCCGGGCGGAAGCCGGCCATCTTGACCGTCTTCGACAGGCGAACCAGGCGCTCCTGCTTCTCCTTCTCGACCTCGGCCTTCGGAATGGCCAGGGTCACCTTGCGGTCGAGTTTGCCGAGGTTTTCAATCACATTCGACATGGTCGTCAATCCAATCCAGAAATGTTGTTGTGTTCGTCAGCGCGTTCCGCTTGCGTGCCTGCGTGCAGGGTTTTCTCCCTCAGGCCGTCGAACGGTTCGCACGCACCAGCCACGCATGAGGCACGCGGACAAGCCGCCTGAGCCCCGATCGCGAACTCGCGCAAACAAACACACCGCGCAAACGGAAAACGCGGATTATCGCACGGTTTCGATCCGGTTCCGGCAGTTTTTACCCTGACAGGGCTTGGCCGGGCCGCCCGGCGCCCTGCCCGGCATCCGGTTCGGCATCCCGCCCGGTATCCCGTTCGGCATCCTGCCCGTCGCCGCCGTGCTGCCCATGCCGCAGCGCCCGCAGCAGCAGCCGCGCCGGATCCAGCGCGTCGGCGAGATCGCTTTCCACCGGCAGCGGCTCTCCCTCGATCCGGCTGGCCAGCAGTTCGCCGGCCAGCGCCGCCCAGGTCAGCCCGCGCGAGGCGAACGCGAGCGCCACATACAGCCCCGGCAGCCGTGGCAGATCGCGCAGATGCGCGCCGCGCAGCGAGGCGGCCCGGCGCTCGCACTCGGCCTCGTCGGCCACCTGGCCGACCCACGGCAAGCGATTGTGCGAGACGCTGCGCACGCCGACATAGCCGTGCAGCGCGGCGGGATCCAGCACACTGACCGCCGCGCTCCGGTCCGGCAACAGCGCCGACAGCCGGCGCAGATTGTCGGCATGCGTCTCGACCCGTTCGACCAGCGGCCCTTCGTCCGGCTCGTAGCTGGACCCGATCCTGGCGCTGCCGTCGCCATCGCGCGGCAGCAGGTAGCCGCTGCCCGTCACCACACAGTCGGGCCAGCAGCCCAGGCGAGCGACATCGCCGGGCTCGAGCGTGGTCAGTTGCCCCCGTACGCGCCGGATCGGCAGATGGCGCAGCGGCAGCAGGCCGCTGGCGTGGTGCGCATTGGCGAGCACCAGCACCGGCGCCTCGGCCAACGGCCGCCCTGCCTCGTCGAATACCTGCCAGCCGTCATCGGTCCGATGCAGGGAGGCGATACGGCAGCCGAACCGCGTCTCCACGGCCGCCCCCGCCATCGCCAACTGAGCGCGGCAGACGTCGGGCGGCGCGACCCATCCCCCCTGGGGGAACCACAAGCCGGCGCGCGCCACCGTGGCGCCATGCTCGTCGGCAGCCTGCTGCGCCGACATCCAGCGTACGTACTCCGCGGGGAACCCGAGTTCAGCCAGCGCGCGCTGCTGCAGCGCCGTGTCCTCGTCGTCCTGACCGACCTGCAGCACGCCGCAACCCTGCCAGCCGACCGGATGCCCGGCCTCGGCCAGCGCCTGCCAGGCCCGCAATGCATGGAGATTGCCGGCGCGCGACAGCCGCGACAGCACGCTGTCGT
>NZ_JCBAJO010000118.1:0-14799 GCF_059772245.1 Cupriavidus sp. R6-3 | reverse complement strand
CTGACGCTCGCCCCGGCCAGCCCCAGTTCGCGTCGCACCCACTCCGGCAGCAGCGCAATGCCGGCATCGGCCATGATCCGTACCGCCGGCACCAGCAGCGGGTTGGCGACCGGCATCTGCATCACCAGCCGCACCACTTCATGAGTGCGCTCGGTGACCAGCAGTTGCGGGCGCATCCTGTCCAGATATGCCGCGATCTGGTCGCGCGAGCGCGGCACCTCGGTCGCCCCGAGCAGCTCGGCCACCAGGGCCACCTCGTCGAAATAGCGATCCTGTTCGGCGTGGGATAGCGGGCCGACATAGCGCAGGTAGGCGGCAAGAAAGCTCGAAACCTCGGCGACATGGACCCAGGTCAGCAGCGCGGGGTCGCTTGCCGCATAAGCACGGCCGTCGGGCGCGGTGCCGGTGACCCCAGCGTGGATGCGGCGCACCCGTTCGATCAGCCGCATCGCGTCGGCGCGGTTGCCATAGGTGGTGCCGGCGATGAACTGCGCGGTGCGGCCCAGGCGTCCCTGCATGTCGGTACGGAAGCTGGAGTGGTCCCACACGCCGGCGAGCGCGAGCGGGTGCATGGTCTGCATCAGCAGCGCGCTGACACCGCCGGCCAGCATCGCGGGAAAGTCGCCATGCACGCGCCAGCAGACCGCGTCCGGCCCGAACAGGCCCGGATCGCCCGGGGGATTGTCGTAGTCCAGCGTCAGGCCGGAGTTGCTGCGGGTCAGCGCGCGCACATGCGCGCCGGCCTGTTCGCGCACGCGCCGGACCACGCTGCCCGGACGCGCCGCCGCGGCATTCAGCCCCTGTCTGCTTCCTTCGCTGCCCTTCATGCCTGCCCGATCTCGTGCCGTCTTCAGTGGATCGGCGCTCCGGGGAGCGCCGCTCTGGCGCCCCTGCTGCGCCGTTCCAGCGCCGTTTCAATGCCGTTTCAATGCCGCTTCAATGCCGCTTCAATGCTGTTTCGGCGCTGGTTAGACAGCCTAATAGTAACGAAGGTCGGTGGCCTTGCCCCAGAACACGCGGTAGGCGTAGATCGTGTAGCCGAGGATGGTCGGCAGCACGATCACCGCGCCGATCAGGATCACGGTCAGCGATTCCGGGGCGCTGGCGGCTTGCCAGATGTCGAGCTGGTCGACCACCAGGTAGGGGAACAGGCTGTAGGCCAGGCCGTTGAAGGCCATCAGGAAGATCACCGCGGTGCCGACGAAAGGCACCCACGCCCAGCGGTCGTTGCCGGCCCTCTGCATCGGCCCCATCCGCCGCAGCAGCCGGTCGATGATCACGAACAGCGCCACCGTGATCAGCGGAATCGGCGCCAGCAGGATGATGTTCGGCAGCGAGAACCATTTGTCGAAGATCCGCTCGCTGACCAGCGGCGTCACCACCGAAATGGCGGCCACGCCCACGCCGGTCAGCCACAGGCTGCGCCGGGCCCAGTAGATGGCCCGCGCCTGCAGGCTGCCGGTGGTCTTCATGATCAGCCAGCTGGCGCCGAGCAGGCAGTAGCCGGCCACCAGGCACAGGCCCACCACCACCGCGAACAGCAGGTCGAGCCAGCCGTATTCGAAGCCGGTGATATAGAGGCCCAGCATCAGGCCCTGCGAGAACGAGGCCAGCAGCGAGCCGCCATAGAAGGCCCAGTTCCACCACGGCTTGTGGTGGGCGCGCGCCTTGACGCGGAAGTCGAAGGCCACGCCGCGCAGGATCAGGCCGGCGAGCATCAGCGCGACCGGCAGGTACAGATTGGTCAGGATCACGCCGTGCGCCATCGGGAAGGCCGTCAGCAGCAGGCCGACGCCGAGCACCAGCCAGGTCTCGTTGGCATCCCAGAACGGGCCGATCGACGCGATCATCGTGTCCTTGTCGGCGTCGTCGGCGCGCCGCAGCAGCACGCCGACACCCAGGTCGTAGCCGTCCAGGATCACGTAGATCAGCATCGACAGCCCCATCAGGGCCAGGAAGACCAACGGCATCCAGCCGGCGGGTTGGGACAGGTCGGTCATTGCGCGCTCCGTGGCTTGCCGCCGATGACGGGTTGAGGGGTCTCGATTTCCGGTTCGTCGATGGCCGGATCGGTGCCGGCGCGGCGGGCCAGATAGAACACCACCGAGATATAGGCGGCAATCAGCAGCACATACAGCGACAGGTACATCAGCAGCGTCGAGGCGACCATCGTCGCCGGCACCTTCGAGGCCGCCTCGGCGGTGGTCAGCACGCCGTAGACCAGGTAGGGCTGGCGGCCGATCTCGGTGACATACCAGCCGGCCACCAGCGCGATCCAGCCGGAGAAGGTCATCGCCAGCAGCAGGCGGGCCACGCCGCGGGACGGCTCGCCGCGCCGCTTGAACTGCCAGGCCGCCAGCCAGGAGACCACCAGCATCAGCATGCCGATGCCGACCATGATGCGGAAGGCGAAGAACACCGGCGCCACGGGCGGATGCTTGCCGGGGAAGGCATCGATGCCCTTGACCTCGCCGTCGAAGGTATGGGTCAGATAGAAGGACGCGAGCTTGGGGATCGAGATCTCCCAGTCGGTGCTCTGCGTCACCGCGTTGGGCCAGCCGAACAGCACCGCGGGAACGCTCTTGCCGGTAGTCCAGATGCCCTCCATCGCAGCAATCTTGGCCGGCTGGTGTTCCAGCGTATTGAGGCCATGCAGGTCGCCGACGACGATCTGCAGCGGGATCAGCACCGCCGCCACCATCACGCCGGTGCGCATGGTCGAGCGGACCTCCGGCGAGCGGTCGTTGCGCAGCCAGCGATAGGCGGAGATGCCGGCCAGCAGGAAGGACACCGTCAGCCCCGAGGCGATCAGCATATGGGTCAGGCGGAACGGGAACGACGGGTTGAAGATCACCTGCAGCCAGCTGACCACATGGGCCTTGCCGTCGATCATCTCGAAGCCCGCCGGCGTCTGCATCCACGAGTTCAGCGCCAGGATCCAGAACGCCGACAGCGTGGTGCCGCCGGCCACCAGCAGCGTGGCGATGGTATGGGTGCGGTTGCTGACGCGGCGCATGCCGAACAGCATGATGCCGAGGAAGGTGGCCTCCAGGAAGAACGCGGTCAGCACCTCGTAGGCCAGCAGCGGGCCGGCGATATTGCCGACGGTCTCCATATAGCCGGGCCAGTTGGTGCCGAACTGGAAGCTCATCGTGATGCCGCTGACCACGCCGAGCGCGAAGGTCAGCGCGAACACCTTGACCCAGAAGCGGTAGGCCGCCATCCAGCGCTCGTCGCCGGTCTTGCCGTAGCGCAGCTTGAAGAACAGCAGCACCCAGCCGAGCGCGATGCTGATGGTGGGGAACAGGATGTGGAAGGTGATATTGGCGGCGAACTGGATCCGCGCCAGCAGGATCGGGTCGAGCGACGACAACATGGGGCACTACTCCTTCTTGGTGCGAGCCGGCTTGCGCTTGCCTTCGGCGGGTTTGCCGCCAAGGGCCCCGGATAGCTTGTCCTTCACTTCCAGCAGCTTAGTCACGCGGGAACCGAGTCGCATCAATTTTTCCAGGGTGGCGACATCCAGCTTCTGCATGTCGCTGAACCAGCCGGTCACCAGCAGGATCAGCTCGTACATCTCCTGCATGCGCCGCTGGGCGTGCTTGTCGTCGGGATCGGACGGCGTTTCGAGCTGAACTTCCCGCAACATCGACAAAGTGGGGTCGATTTCCCGGCGGCGGCGTTCCTCCGCCAGGGTCCGGAAAATGGCCCAGACATCGTCCGGCGCGGAGAAATACTCGCGCCGGTCGCCCGGCTGGTGCGAAAGCCGTACCAGGTTCCACGACTCCAGTTCCTTCAGCCCGATGCTGACGTTGGAGCGGGAGAAGCCCAGCGACTCGGCGATCTCGTCGGCATTGAGCGGGCGCGCCGCGGTGAACAGCAGCGCGTAGATCTGGCCGACGGTACGGTTGATGCCCCAGCGGCTTCCCATTTCGCCGAAATGGAGGACGAAGCGCTGGACCAGGGGCGAAAGTTGCATGTTTGTCTGTTTTGAATTTTCAGGAATTTGTGAAAGTTTAGAACGGAATGATGCGGCGCGGCAAGCGCGGTGGCCGGTGTGCGACCGGATGCCGCAGGCCGCCCGCACGTCGCCTGCACGTCGCCCGCAAGTAGGTCGGCGCTTTGGCTCCGGCGCGGTGCCCGTCATTCCCGGGAGGCATATGCCGCCGATCTCGATGCGGCGCCGACGGGTGGGGCCAAGCCCCCTCACTGTAGAATACGATAACGATTCTCGTTTATTGATAGCAGTGTGAGCAGAATGGACACCCGTCCCAGCATCCTGATCGTCGACGACCACAAGGACATACGTGATCCCTTGTCGACTTACATCAGGCGCTTCGATTTCGACGTAGAGGCCGTGGCCGACGGCAAGGCGATGCGCCAGCGGCTGGAAGAGCGCCGCTACAGCCTGATCATCCTGGACATCATGCTGCCAGGAGAAGACGGGCTGTCGCTGTGCCGCTATGTGTCCGAGCATGTGGGAACGCCGGTCATCCTGCTGACCGCGATGACGGAGCAGGCGGACCGGATCGCCGGCCTGGAGATCGGCGCGGCCGACTATGTGGTCAAGCCCTTCGATCCGCGCGAGCTGGTGGCCCGCATCCGCAGCGTGCTGCGCCGCAACCGCGTGCCGGAGGCGCGCGAGCACAGCGAGGTGCCAGTCCCCCGGGAATACCGCTTCACCTTCTGCGGCTGGACCTTCGATACCAGGACGCGGGCGCTGCGCAATCCGCGCGACGAGGAGGTGCCGCTCAGCACCGCCGAATTCCATCTGCTGCGGGCGCTGGTCGAGAACGCCAACCGCGTGCTGAGCCGCAGCCAACTGCTCGACATGACGCAGCGCTCCGGGACGATGACGTTCGACCGCAGCATCGACAGCCAGGTCAGCCGCCTGCGCAAGAAACTGGAACCCGATCCGCGGCATCCCGGCATGCTGAAGACCGTCCGCGGCGACGGCTATCTGCTCGCGACCAAGGTCTCGGTCCTGCCGTCATGAAATGGTTCCCGCGCAGCCTGTCGGGCCAGCTCGTGGCCCTGTGGCTGCTGGCGATGCTGGCCGCCCACGTGTTCGCCGTGGTCGCGCTGTCGTGGTGGCGCGCCGACAATGCCACGCTGCATCCGTTGTCGGTGCGGACCATCGAGACGCGCATCCTGTCCGCCTACCGGCTGGCCGGCCGATCCGCCGATGCCGATGCCCTGCTCGAGGACATCAGCCTGCCGGATTCGACGTTCCGGCTCGCCTCGTATGCCTCGCCTGACCCGTACGGCATGGGCGAGCAGGAGCGGGCGCTGGCGCAGCGGCTGCGCAGCCTGCTCGATGTGGCGGACCAGGTGCCGATCCATGTCCGCCTGCAGCAGGCCGAACCCGAGCGCAGCAGCCAACGCGGCGGCAACTGGCTGGAGCGCGCGTTCAGCCGGACGCATGCGCTGGCGCTGGACGTCGAGGTCCGGTTGCCCAACGGACGTTGGCTGCACAGCCGGCACTGGCCGACGATGGTCCCCGCGCACTGGTCCCGTGTCCTGACGTTCTCGCTGCTGGTCGGCATGCTGCCGACGGCGATCATCGCGCTGCTGTTCGGACGGCGCATCATGCGGCCGCTGCGGCTGCTGACCGAGGCGTCGAAGCGCGTCAGCCGCGGCGAGCGCGTCATTCTTCCCGCGCCCGACGGGCTCAGCGGCGTGCGGGAGATCACCCAGGCCTTCAACGACATGCAGGAGAGCCTGACCCGCTTCGTCAACGGACGCACGCAGATGTTTGCCGCCATCGGGCATGACCTGCGCACGCCGCTGACCTCGTTGCGCATCCGCGCCGAGCTGATCGACGACGCCGAGCTGCGCGAGGCGATGGTCAAGACGCTGGACGACATGAGCGTGATGGTCGAAGGGGCGCTGCAGTTCGCGCGCGACGATGCGCTGCAGGAGCCGACCCAGGACGTCAGGCTGGACGAACTGATCCAGGAAATCGTCGACCAGCAGACCGTGCAGGGGCGCGAGGTCCGCTGCGAATCGCGGCCGGACCCGACGCTGTTCTATCGTTGCCGCCCCGTTCATCTGAAGCGGGGGCTCAGCAACATCATCGACAACGCCGCGCGCTACGGGCAGGTCTGCATTCGTGTCGCCGCCGACAAGGTCCGGCCTGCGCTGCGCATCGAAGTCGACGACGAGGGCCCGGGGATCGATGCCGAGCATCTGGAGCGGGTGTTCGAGCCGTTCACGCGGCTCGACTCCGCGCGCAGCGCCGACACCGGCGGGCTCGGCCTGGGCCTGGCGATCGCGCGTTCCTGCATCCGCGCCCACGGCGGCGACGTCACGCTGCACAACCGGGCAGAGGGCGGCCTGCGGGCCGTCATCGAGCTGCCGAATTAGGCCGCAGGCCGGCAAGCGCCGGAGGCGAGCCGAGGCGGGAACGAAGGCGGGAACGAAGGCGGGAACGAAGGCGGGAACGAAGGCGGGAACGAAGGCGGGAACGAAGGCGGGAACGAAGGCGGGGGCGGCCGCCGGACCGGTGCATCCCGATTGTGGCGAATTGTGTCAACGCGTCCCCGCTGCAATAGTTCGCCACAAATCAACAAACGCCGGCAACATCAAATAGTAATCATTCGCATTTTGACGGTTGCTGAATGCCTGCCGTAGCGGCAGCGCCGAAATGCGGTGTTCACCTCTTTGACGGGGAGGGTGCTAATCGTTTCCAGCGGAGGCTCGGCAGCGTCATGTCCGTTGTCCTTCTCTGGAGTCCTCCGTGCAGCAAAGAAAAATAGCGAACGCCATCCGCCTGCTGGTCTCAGGCGCTTCCGCGGGTCTGGTGATTTCGGTGTCGACGATTCCCCTCGCGGCCCATGCCCAGGTGGCGGCGGACGCGGACACCTCGGCTGGACGCGCGAAGACCGGCGGCAACGTGCTGCCTCAGGTCACCGTCTCCGGCGACGCCATCCAGAACACCAACGACGCGCCGCTCGGCATCTCGCGGCTGCCGGACACGGTCCGCGATACGCCGAAGACGATCAACGTGGTGCCGCAGGAGGTCATCGAGCAGCAGCACGCCACCTCGCTCGAGCAGATCCTGAAGAACGTGCCGGGCATCACGATCTCGACCGGCGAGGGCAACGGCGGCCAGAACGGCGACCAGTTCCGCATTCGCGGCCTGTCCGCCAAGGGCGACATCTACGTCGACGGCCTGCGGGACTTCGGCGCCTACAAGCGCGATGCGTTCAATACCGAAAGCGTCGAGGTGATCAAGGGACCGTCGGGCGAGAGCTTCGGCGTGGGCAATGTCGGCGGCCTGATCAACCAGACCACCAAGAAGGCGAACCTGCATACCAGCACCAGCATCGACCAGGGCTTCGCCACCGAAGATACCTATCGCACCACGGTCGACAGCAACTTCCGCCTGAACGACACCTCGGCGCTGCGCATCAACGGCATGTTCCAGAACGGCCGGGTGGCCGACCGCAACCACATCGGCGATGACCGCCGCGGCCTGGCGATCGATTTCGGCACGGGCCTGGGCACCAGCACCGAGTGGCACCTGAATTATTCCTACCTGCGCCGCACCGGCGCGCCGGACTTCGGCGTGCCCGTCGCGCAGGGCTCCGACGGCATCTACCGTCCGCTGACCGAGTACGGCGTGCCGGGCATTTCCTCGTCGACCTCGTACGTGCGCAACACCGACCGCGACAGGACCGATGCGCACGTGGTCTCGTCGAACTTCAAGACGAAGCTCGACAACGGCATCACCATCAGCAATGACACGCGCTTCAGCTACTACGAGCGCGACTTCTCGGCGACCAATCCGGCCGGCATCAATGCCGCCAACCTGCAGCGGCTGCTGGCCGGGGAAAACGTCGCCTTGTCGTACGGCGCCGGCGGCGGCATGACCTATCTGCAGCGCGGCTGGGGCGTCCAGAACGTGCTGAGCGCCAAGGGCGAGTTCATGACCGGCAGCCTGCGCCACAAGGCGATGGTGGGCCTGGACACGATCTACCAGCGCGACCATCGCAGCCTGGGCACCTGGACCGGCCGCAACAACAACCAGACCGTCGTCAATCCGGTCTTCGACAACAGCCCGAACGCGACGGTCGTGTACGGCAACACGCGCGACGCCAATGCGACCAATGTCGGCGTGTTCGTCAACGACCGCGTCTGGCTGAACGACAAGTTCTCGCTGCTGGGCAGCCTGCGCTGGGACTACTTCCAGAGCGAATTCTCGACCAGCGCCTCGACGCTGGGCGGCAAGGCCGACTCGAAGAAGCTGAGCCCGTCGATCAGCGCGATCTGGGAGCCGACCAAGGACGCGATGTTCTACACCTCGTTCTCGCGCACCTACCGGCCGGTGGGCACCGATATCGCGGTGGCGGTCGGCGGCGTCGCGTCGGAAGTGCCGCAGAACGGCGTCGGCAACGAGCCCGAGCGTTCGGACACCATCGAGGTGGGCGCCAAGGTCGACTTCCTCGACAAGCGCCTCGGCCTGACCGGCGCGATCTTCCAGACCAGGAAGGCCAATGCCTACACGGTCGATCCGGTGACCGGCGATATCACCAACGGCTTCTCCGACTCGGGCGAAGGCCGCAAGATCCGCGGCGTGGAACTGGGCCTGAGCGGCCGCATCGTCGGCGGCTGGACCGCCAATGTCGCCTATGCCTACCTGAGCGGCGAGGTGACCTCGGCCACCAATGGCGCGATCGTCGGCAATGCGGCGCCGGGCGTGTCGCGCCACAACGTCACGCTGTGGACCGCCTATGACATCCCGCATACGCTGCTGCCGGTGCCGGGCAAGCTGACCATCGGCGGCGGCCTGCAGTACGCCACCGGTTACTGGGCCGATTCGGCGAACACCGCGAAGATGCCGGACAACTTCTCGCTGGACGCGATGATCGCGTACAAGGTCGGCAAGTACCGGATCTCGCTGAACGGCTACAACCTGACCGACCATCTGAACTATCAGTCCTCGTTCGGCGCCGTGCGCGCGGTGCCGACCTCGCGCAGGACGTTCCTGCTGAACGTCGGCATGACGTTCTAAGCGGAAACGAAGGGGCCGGCAGTGTGCGGTCCCTTCGGTTTTTGGGGAGCCCTAATTTGGGGGCCTCTATTGGGCGAGCCCTCGAGTTCTCCCAGGAAAGCCCTACTCGGGAAGCCCTTTCGGGGAAGCCGCTAGAATCGGGCTTTCCGCCGCCCGCCGCCTGTTTCCTTCCGCCAACGTTGCCATGCTGGTCCAGATCCCCGATGTGCTGACCCCCGAAGAAGTCCGGTATTGCCGGGAACGCCTCGCGCGCTCGCAATGGGTCGACGGGCGCGTGACCGCCGGCGATCTGGCGGCGAAGTCCAAGCAAAACCTGCAGATTCCGGTCGACAGCGCCGAGGCGCGCGAGCTCTGCGAGCTGGTGCTGACCGCGCTGGGCCGCAACCCGACCTACCACTCGGCCGCGCTGCCGCTGCGCGTCCTGCCGCCGATGTTCAATCGCTACGAGAGCGCGATGACCTTCGGCACCCATGTCGACAATGCGATCCGCACGGTGCCGGGAACGGGCGGCATGCGCATTCGCGCCGATGTCTCCAGCACGCTGTTCCTGTCCGATCCCGATGAGTACGAAGGCGGCGAGCTGGTGATCCAGGACCTCTACGGCTCGCATACCGTCAAGCTGCCGGCCGGGCATCTGGTGGTCTATCCCGCCTCGTCGTTGCACACGGTGACGCCGGTCACCAGGGGCACGCGCTGGGCATCGTTCTTCTGGGCGCAGTCGATGGTCAAGGACGACGGCCAGCGGCGCATGCTGTACGAACTCGATCTCGCCATCATCGAGATCCGCAAGCAGTTGGGCGATGACAAGGACGCCGTGCTGGCCCTGGTCAATCACTATCACAACCTGCTGCGGCGCTGGGCCGAGCTGTGACGCGCTGGCAGATTCCCCCGGATACCGTCTCGCTGCGCGACTACGAGCGGCGCTTTCACGAACGGGTGGAACCGGGCGTGCGCGCCTATATCGCGGGCGCCGCGGCGGATGGCATCACGCAGCACGAGAACGCTGCCGCCTTCGAGCGGCTGCGGCTGATGCCGAGGGCGCTGGTCGACATGTCGCAGGCGTCGGCACGCCGCACGCTGTTCGGCGAAATTCTGGAATATCCGATCCTGCTCGCGCCGACGGCCTTCCATCGGCTGGTGCATCCGGACGGCGAACTGGCGACGGTGCAGGCGGCCTCGCTGACGCGCACCTGGATGACGGTCGCCACGCAGGCCAGCGTGACGCTCGAGGAGATTGCGAAGGCGTCGGCGGTGCCGCTGTGGTTCCAGCTGTATTTCCAGCCGAGGCCGCAGGATACGGCCGACCTGGTGCGCCGCGCCGAGCAGGCCGGATACAAGGCGATCGTCGTGACGATCGACGCCGCGGTCAGCGGTGTCCGCAATATCGAGCAGCGCGCGGGCTTCCGCCTGCCGGACGATGTTGGGGCCGTCAATCTCGCGGCGTATCCGCCGGTTGCGCCGGTCAGCACCAGCAACGGCAGCCCGGTGTTCCGAGGCATGCTGAAGCATGCGCCGACATGGCGCGATATCGAGGCGCTGTGTCGGAAGACCTCGCTGCCGGTGCTGGTCAAGGGGCTGCTGAACCCGCAGGACGTCGAGCCGGCCCTGAGCGCCGGGGTCGCCGGCATCGTCGTCTCGAACCATGGCGGGCGCACGCTCGACACCGTACCGGCCACGATCGACTGCCTGCCGGCCATCGCGGCGCAAGTTGGCGGCAGGGTGCCGATCCTGCTGGATGGCGGCATCCGGCGCGGAACCGATATCGTCAAGGCGATCGCGCTGGGCGCGACCGCGGTGCTGCTCGGGCAGCCGGTGCTCCATGCCCTGGCGGTCGGCGGCATGCCGGGCGTCGCGCATATGCTGACGCTGCTGCAGGCCGAGCTGGAGGTCGCGATGGCGCTGACGGGCAAGCCCACGCTGGACGCGATCGATGCGTCCGTGCTGGCGCCGTCGCGATAGCGTGTGTCCCGCCAGCCCGCGCGCCCGGGCGCGGGGTGGTTGGCGAGGCCTGCAGGCCCTCTACTGATAATAAGTTATCATTAATCGATCGACGCACGCCCCAAAAGGCGTGCGCGCTTTTATCCCGCCCCGCGAACGGACGGGAGTTGCAGAAGGACGATCGACACATGTATTCGCTACTCTCGCGCCCGCTGCGGGTCATCGCCTTCGTCGCGAGGGCCATCACCGCGATGACCGTCACCGCGATCACCATCAGCGCCATGGCCGCGTCCGCCCACGCCGCGGAGCCGCATGTCCATGGCCAGGCCACGCTCGACGTCGCGGTGGAAGGGCCGGTGCTGTCCATTGCGCTGGCCTCGCCGCTGGACAACGTGTTCGGCTTCGAGCGCCTGCCGCGCACCGACGCCGAGCGGGCGAAGGTCGGTCAGGCGATCGCGCGCCTGCGCGACGGCGCGGCGTTGTTCCTGCCGTCGCCCGAAGCGGATTGCCGCCTCGAGGCCGCGCAGGTTCATTTCGGCGCGCTGCATCACGGCCTGACCGGCGAGGGCGAAGCGCCGCGCGGGGAGCCGCAGGGCGAGCACCCGCATGCGGACCTCGATGCGGACTACCGCTTCCGCTGCGCGCGCCCCGAGGCGCTGCGCTCGCTGGAGGTGCGCGTGTTCCGCGCGTTCCCCGGCGTCAGCCGGATTGCCGTCCAGCTCGCCACCGACAAGCGCCAGTCGGGCGCGACGCTGACGCCGGCGCAGGCGCGCCTGCGCTGGTGAGGGCGATGGCGGACGCGATGCCACAGGCGCAGCGCGGCGAGCCGCTCGTCGCCGCCAGGAATCTCGCCTTTCGCTGGCCCGGGCGCGATGGCGGCGCGTTGGCGCTGCATTCGTTCGAACTGGCTCGCGGCGAGCATCTGTTCGTGTCCGGCCCGAGCGGCAGCGGCAAGACCACGCTGCTGTCGCTGCTGGCCGGCGTGGTGGCGCCGCGCCAGGGCTCCATCCGTGTCGCCGGCACCGACCTGACGGCGCTGCCGGCCGCCCGGCGCGACCGCTTTCGCGCCGACCACATCGGCATCATCTTCCAGCAGCTGAACCTGCTGCCCTATCTGTCCGTGCTGGACAACGTGCTGCTGCCGTGCCGCTTCTCGGCGAGCCGCAAGGCCCGCGCCTGCGAGCAAGCCGGAGGCGTGACGGAGGCGGCCGGCATGCTGCTCGAACGGCTCGATATGCCTTCCAGCTTGTGGCAGCGCCCCGCCGCGCAGCTGTCGGTGGGACAGCAGCAGCGCGTGGCCGCGGCGCGCGCGCTGCTGGGGCGGCCCGAACTGATCCTGGCCGACGAGCCCACGTCTTCTCTCGATGCCGCCCGGCAGGGCGCATTCATGGCGCTGCTGCAGCGGGAGTGCCGCGCCTCCGGCGCCGGACTGGTGATGGTCAGCCACGACGATCGGCTGGCGGCCGGCTTCGACCGGCGCTTCACGATGCCGGCCGCCGGAGAGGGAGAAACGGCATCAGGGGCGGACCTCAGACGCGGGCATCAGGGGGCGGACATGAGCGGCGAGTGTGAGGAGCGGACATGAGCGGCCGGCATGAGGGGACGGGCATGAGGGGACGGCCATGACGGCGTTGATCGCGATCGCCGCGCGCAGCGCCTGGAACCGCCGCGCCAACCTGGTCTGGATGGTGCTGGCCATTGCGCTGTCGACGGCGCTGCTGCTCGGCATCGAGCGGGTCCGCCATCAGGTGCGCGCGAGCTTCGCACAGTCGGTGTCGGGCACGGACCTGATCGTCGGCGCTCGCACCAGCCCGATCCAGCTGGTGCTGTATGCCGTCTTCCGGCTCGGCGGCGCGACCAACAACATCGGCTGGGACAGCGTGCAACGCCTCGCCAGCCATCCGCAGGTCGCATGGACGATCCCGTTGTCGCTCGGCGATTCACATCGCGGCTTTCCGGTGCTGGCGACCACGGCCGCCTATTTCGAGCATTTTCGCCATGGCGACGGCCGCGCGCTGCGGCTCGCGCAAGGCCGGCCCTTCGCCGAGAAGACTGACGGCAGGACTGACGGGAAGCGTGATGGCCGCGTTGACGGCAAGATGGACGGCATGTTCGACGCGGTGCTTGGCGCCGAGGTCGCCCGGCGCCTCGGCTATCGTATCGGACAACAGATCGTGCTGACCCATGGCGATGTGGCGGCCCCGGGCGCGCTGCGCCTCGAGCACGCGGACAAGCCCTTTACCGTGGTCGGCATCCTCGCGCCGACCGGTACGCCGGTCGATCGCACCATCCATATCGGCCTGCAGGCGATGCAGGCCATCCATCTCGATTTCCAGGGCGGCACGCGCGTGCCCGGCGCGGCGATCGCCCCCGAGCATCTGCGCCGGTTCGACCTGACGCCCGACAGCGTCACCGCGGTGCTGGTCGGCCTGAAACTGCGCTCCCGCGTCTTCGCGCTGCAGCGGGAGATCGCGCAGGACACGCGTGAGCCCTTGATGGCGGTGCTGCCCGGCGTGGCGCTCGACGCGCTGTGGGACCTCGTCGATATCGCCGAAAACGCGCTGCGCGCCGTATCGGCGATGGTCGCGGTGATCGGGCTGGCGGGCCTCGCCTCGTCGATCCTCGCCGCGCTCGGCGAGCGGCGCCGCGAACTGGCGATCCTGCGCGCGGCCGGGGCGCGGCCGCGCGATATCCTGGCCTTGCTCGCCATCGAAGGGATGATGCTGATGCTGACGGGCGTCGCCGCGGGCGTGGCGCTGCTGTCGCTGACCAGCGCGCTGCTGGCCGGCTGGCTCGAGGCGCGCCTTGGCGTGTCACTGCCGGTATCCTGGCCGACCATGGCGGAGCTGCCGATACTGGCGGCGCTGGTGCTGGCCGGGTTTGCCGCGAGCCTGCTGCCGGCATGGCGCGCCTACCGCCTGAGCCTGGCGGACGGGCTCAATCCAAGGACATAAGGCATGACAAGGCAAACGCGAACCGAAACGCCAACCCCAGCGCAAGCCAACCCGCAGCGCCGCAAGTGGCTGCGCGCGGCAGGCGGCGCTGCGGTGGTGGCGGGCGTGAGCGCCGCGGGCCTCTGGTGGATTCGCCGCGGCGGCGATTGGGCGGAGGCGTCCGGGTCATCGTCGGCGGCGCGGCCGAAATACGCGATCGGCGAAACGCTGGAACGCCAGGCACCTGCTGCCGCTGCCGCGCCCACCAGCTATCGCGAAATCGAATGGGACGCCTTGCTGCCGAAGGGATGGGATCCGCTCGCGCCGCTGAAGGGCCTCGATCTGGCGCAGATGGAGGATGGCGATCCGCGCGCGCAGGCCGCGCTGGAGCAGGCAAAGCGCTACTGGCAGGAGGCGCCGGTCAAACCGTCGCTCGACGGCTCGCCGGTGCGTTTGCCGGGCTTCGTGGTGTCGCTGGGCGGCGAGGGCGAGGCGATCCGCGAATTCCTGCTGGTGCCGTACTTCGGCGCCTGCATCCACGTGCCGCCGCCGCCCGCCAATCAGGTCGTCCACGTCAAGACGAAGGCGCCGCTGCAGGGAATCCGCACGATGGATACCGTGTGGATCGAGGGCGTGCTGCGCGTCGAGCGCGCCGAGACGGCGATGGGCGACAGCGGCTACGCGATGCGGGAGGCGCGGGTCGAGCCGTACCTGGAGCCGCGGGGCGAGCGGCGCTGAGCGGCGCCCTCGGTCCCTCTCGGTCCCCTCAGGCCTAGTGCGCGCCGGCAGGCAATCCCACCGCATCGACCAGCACCTGCTCCAGCCATGCCGGCCCGCTGGTCGACAGGCGGGCCAGCAGCCCCGTATCGGCGCCCGTGGCGATCGCCAGCACGCCGCCCAGCACGGCCACGC
>NZ_JCBAJO010000117.1:0-15182 GCF_059772245.1 Cupriavidus sp. R6-3 | reverse complement strand
AGCCGCCTCCCAAGCCGCCGCCAATGCCTCCGTCGCCGCGATCGCCGCCTCGGCTCCGTCTACCCCGTCTACCCCGGCAGCCGCCAACGACGCCGGTCCGGCGGACGCGCTGCCTCACCTCGCATCCTGACCATGTCCCGCATCCAATCGACTTTCGCGGCGCTGTCCGCACAAGGCAGGAAGGGCCTGATTCCCTTCATCACCGCCGGCGATCCCGAGCCCGGCCTGACGGTCGCGCTGATGCATGCGCTGGTCGAGGGCGGCGCCGATGTGATCGAGCTGGGCGTGCCGTTCTCCGACCCGATGGCCGACGGCCCGGTGATCCAGCGCGCGTCCGAGCGGGCGCTGGCCAACGGCGTCAGCCTGACCCAGGTGCTGGGCTGGGTCCGCGAATTCCGCCAGCGCGACGCCGGCACGCCCGTGGTGCTGATGGGCTATGCCAACCCGATCGAGCGGATGGGCGAGCGCGCGTTCGCGCAGGCCGCTCGTGAGGCCGGCGTCGACGGCGTGCTGGTGGTCGACTACCCGCCCGAGGAGTGCGAGTCGTTTGCCCAGCTGATGCGCGAGCACGGCATCGATCCGATCTTCCTGCTGGCGCCAACCACCACCGATGCGCGCATCGCGCAGGTCGCCAAGGTGGCCAGCGGCTACCTGTACTACGTGTCGCTCAAGGGCGTGACCGGTTCGGGCGCGCTGGACCTGGACAGCGTCGCCGCGCGCCTGCCGGTGATCAAGCGACACGCCAACCTGCCGGTCGGCGTCGGCTTCGGCATCCGTGACGCGCAGACCGCGCGGGCGATCGCCAGCGTGGCCGACGCGGTCGTGATCGGCAGCCGGCTGGTGCAATTGCTGGAGGAAGCGCCGCGGGATCAAGCGGTACAATCGCTGCGTTCGTTCATCGCGGAGATCCGCACGGCGCTGGACGCCAAGGCGTGATGTATTAGCCTCATATCGGCGGCCATCGGCGGGCTCTGGCGACATTTCCCCGTCGACGGCCGCCGATTCCTGCTTTCCGCGGCACAGAATCTCGGCCCTTGTGCGGCGCCCGTGGTACATTCGCCGCCTTGGCCGATGGCCGGGCCTGCCACCTGCGCGCGCGTGCGCCATATCACTTCGCGATGCGCCAGGCCGCGGCCTTATCCGAAAGGAGCGTTTTGATGAGCTGGTTGGATAAACTCCTGCCCCCCAAGATTCAACAGACCGACCCCTCGTCCCGCAAGGGCATCCCCGAGGGCCTGTGGGTCAAGTGCCCGTCGTGCGAGTCCGTGCTGTACCGGACCGACGTCGAGGCCAATCTGCATGTCTGCCCCAAGTGCGACCACCATATGCGCATCCGCGCGCGCGAGCGGCTCGATTCGCTGCTCGACGCCGAGGGCCGCTATGAGATCGGCCAGGAAATCGTGCCGGTCGACGCGCTCAAGTTCAAGGACTCGAAGAAGTATCCGGACCGCATCAAGGCGGCGATGGACGAGACCGGCGAGACCGACGCGATGGTGGTGATGGGCGGCGCGATCCATACCATTCCGGTGGTGGTCAGCTGCTTCGAATTCGCCTTCATGGGCGGCTCGATGGGTTCGGTGGTCGGCGAGCGCTTCGCGCGCGGCGCGCAGGCCGCGCTCGAGCAGAAGGTGCCGTTCATCTGCATCACCGCCACCGGCGGCGCGCGCATGCAGGAAAGCCTGCTGTCGCTGATGCAGATGGCGAAGACCACCGCGATGCTCAACAAGCTGTCGGGCGCCAAGCTGCCGTTCATCAGCGTGCTGACCGACCCGACCATGGGCGGCGTGTCGGCCAGCTTCGCCTTCCTGGGCGACGTGGTGATCGCCGAGCCCAAGGCGCTGATCGGCTTTGCCGGCCCGCGCGTGATCGAGCAGACCGTGCGCGAGAAGCTGCCCGAAGGCTTCCAGCGTGCCGAGTTCCTGCTGCAGAAGGGCGCCATCGACATGATCGTCGACCGGCGCAAGCTGCGTGCCGAGCTCGCGCAACTGCTGGCGCTGCTGCAGAAGCAGCCGGCCGACGCGGTGGCCTGAGCGGACCCCGATCGCCGAAGGATGGTTTGACGACGCGGACCTGGTCCGCGTTTTTCATTGGATAGTATGGTTCGCCGCAGGGTGTTCTCCCTCTCCCCCTCAGCGGGAGAGGGTTGGGGAGGCGGGGCGGTGTTGAGCTGCCCTCTCCCCCAACCCCTGTCCCGCCAGCGGGAGAGGGGAGGAAACCGCATGGGACGCCTGGCGTAACCGGGCGCGAACCGCAGCACATCACAGCAGCATCATGCCTATCTTCTCCTCCCTGCCCGAGTGGCTGGCCCACCTCGAAACCGCGCACCCGGTCGGCATCGACATGGGCCTGACACGGATCAGCCGGGTCAAGGAAGCGCTCGGCCTGCGCATCGACGCGCTGGTGTTCACCGTGGGCGGCACCAACGGCAAGGGCTCGACCTGCGCGATGCTCGAGCGGATCCTGCTGGAGGCGGGCTACAAGGTCGGCTGCCATACCTCGCCGCATCTGCTGTCGTTCAACGAGCGCGCGCGCATCAACGGCGAGATGGCGACCGACGCGCAGCTGCTGCCGCATTTCGAGGCGGTCGAGCGCGCCCGCACCAGCTTCGCCGACCCGGTCAGCCTGACCTATTTCGAGTTCACCACGCTGGCGATCGTCCATGCCTTCGCCGCCGCGCAGCTCGACGCGATCATCCTCGAGGTCGGGCTGGGCGGCCGGCTCGACGCGGTCAATGTGTTCGATCCCGACTGCGCCATCGTCACCAGCGTCGATATCGACCATGCCCAGTACCTGGGCGATACCCGCGAGAAGATCGGCTTCGAGAAGGCCGGCATCTTCCGCCCGCATGTGCCGGCGATCTGCGGCGACCCGATGCCGCCGGCCTCGCTGGTCGAGCATGCCGAGACGATCGGCGCCGACCTGTGGCTGGTCGGGCGCGATTTCCAGCACCAGGCCGCCAAGGGCCAGGAGCGCCTGCAGTGGGACTGGAGCGGCCGCGGGCGCAAGCTCAATGGGCTGGGGTATCCGGCGCTGCGCGGCGCCAACCAGCTGCTGAATGCGTCCGCCGCGCTGGCCGCGCTGCAGGCGGTGCGCGACCGGCTGCCGGTCAGCGCGCAGGAGGTGCGCAACGGGCTCGCCTTCGTCGATCTGCCGGGCCGCTTCCAGGTGATGGCGGGGCGTCCGACCGTAATCCTCGATGTCGCCCACAACCCCCATGCCGCCGCCACGCTGGGCCAGAGCCTGGAGAACATGGGCTTCTTCCGCTACACCTACGCGGTGTTCGGCGCGATGGCCGACAAGGACATCGCCGGCGTGCTGCGCCACCTGAGCGACAAGGTCGATCACTGGTGCCTGTGCGACCTGCCGACGCCGCGTGCGGCCAGCGCCCAGGACCTGCTGGAGCACCTGGAGCAGGGCGGCTTCCGGCCGGGCCCGGACGCCACCGCGGCGTGCTTCGCCAGCCCCGAGGCGGCCTATCGGGACGCCATCGAGCGTGCCACCGAGAATGATAGAATCCTGGTCTTCGGATCGTTCTACACCGTGGCCGGCGTGATGGCGTACCGGGCGACTCAGGCGAACTAGCCTGCCGCACCGTTTTCCCGGGACACTTCCGGGGCACTGCCGGGGCACGCGCCGCGGTCGAGCGACAAACTCAAGGGGCGGCCGCGCCTGCCGCCCGCACCGAACCAATCTATGGGCCTGCTTTCGCTGTTTTCCTTCCGCAAGGGCAAAGACGCGGCACCGGAGCGCGCACGGCGCGCCCGCAGCGCGGACGCCGGAGCAGCCGGCGCGCGTGCTGGCAGCCGCGACATGCGCCGGGGTGGCGACCGCGGTGGCGACGACTATGCGGACGACATGCTGGACCCGGAATTCCCCCAGAAGCAACGCGCGCGGCGTCGCCTGATCGGCGCGCTGGTGATGACGGTGGCCGCGGTGATCGTGCTGCCGATCGTCTTCGAGACCGAGCCGCGTCCCGCCGCCGACCAGATCGCGGTGCGCCTGAGCGGCGGCCAGGGCGAGGCGCAGGCCAGGCCGGAACCGCGCAAGGCCGCGCCGCTGGCGCAGCAGCAGCAGTCGCGCCTCGATGCGCAGGCGCTCGATGCCGGCGAGGAACTGGTCAGCGCACCGGCGGCCCGCGCGGCCGACAAGGCGCCGGAAAAGCCTGCCGAGCGTACCGAAGCGGCGCGCCAGGCCGAGGCGAAACCCGATCCCAAGGCGGAATCGAAAACCGACAAGGCCGAAGCCAAATCGTCCGGCAGCGGCAAATACGTGATCCTCGTCGGCGCCTTCTCGACCGAGGACAAGGCCAGGCAGTGGATGAGCAAGTTGAAGGCGAACAAGGTGCCCGCATATATCGAACGCAAGGCGCTGGCCGACGGCGAACGCATCCTGCTGCGCGCCGGCCCGTTCTCGGACCGTGATGCCGCCGATGCCGCCGAAAAGCGGGTCCGCGCCACCGGCCTGACGGCCCGCGTGGTCGAGCTCTGAGCGGCGGCGGACGGCGGTGCTCGCGGGAATGCAGCTGACGTTCTTCGACTACGCGGTCGTGTTCGTGCTGGTCGCCTCGGGGCTGGTCGGCGCGCTGCGCGGCCTGATGCGCGAACTGCTGTCGCTGGTGGGCTGGATCGCGGCCTTTTTCGTGGCCTACAACTATGTCGGCGTCGCGACGCAATGGATGCCCGAGTCGCTGCCCGGCGGCGCGCTCGCGCGCAGCGCCGCCGGATTCGCGGTATTGTTCTTCGGCACCGTGATTGCCGCGGCGCTGGCCGGCGCGGTCATCGGCCAGTTGCTGGAAACCACCGGCCTGAAGCCGGCGGATCGCGGGCTTGGACTGGTGTTCGGGGTGGCGCGCGGCGCGCTGGTGGTGATGCTGCTGGTCACGTTGGCCGGCTTTACCAAGATGCCCGACGAACCTTTCTGGCGCGACGCGGTGTCGCGCCCCTATGTCATCGCCGCGATGGAGTCGCTGCGGCCCTGGTTGCCGCCGGAAATCGCCAAATACGTCAGAACCTGAGGCCGGGCGCGCGCCCGGCATGAACTTTTCGCGCCTGGTCTGCCGTCGGCAGCGCGCAGGGCGCCCCGAATCAAAGCCTTTCCTGGGAGCTTGGCATGTGCGGTATCGTCGGTGTGGTGTCTGCCACGCCCGTCAATCAGTTGATTTACGACAGCCTGCTGCTGTTGCAGCATCGCGGTCAGGACGCCGCTGGCATCGCGACCGCCAACGGCAGCACCTTCCACATGCACAAGGCCAACGGCCTGGTGCGCGACGTGTTCCGCACGCGCAACATGCGCGGCCTGCCGGGCGCGGCGGGCATCGGCCAGGTGCGCTACCCGACCGCGGGCTCGGCCTCCAGCGAGGAAGAGGCGCAGCCGTTCTACGTCAATGCGCCGTACGGCATCATCCTGGCGCATAACGGCAACCTGACCAACTGGCAGCAGCTGCGCGAGGAGATGTTCCGGCGCGATCGCCGCCACATCAATACGCACTCGGATACCGAGGTGCTGCTGAACGTGCTGGCCGACGAGCTGCAGCGCGCCAGCAACGGCACCTCGCTCGATCCCGAGATCATCTTCGCCGCGGTGGCGGGCATGCACCGCCGCGTGCGAGGCTCGTATGCGATCGCCGCGCAGATCGCCGGCTACGGCATGCTGGCCGTGCGCGATCCGTTCGGCATCCGCCCGCTGTGCCTGGGCAGCATCGAGACGGCGACCGGCAAGGAATGGATGGTCGCGTCGGAATCGGTGGCGCTCGAAGGCATCGGCTACAAGCTCGAGCGCGACGTGGCGCCGGGCGAGGCGATCTTCATCGACCTGGACGGCAAGCTGTACACCAAGCAGTGCGCCGACAATCCGCTGCTCAATTCCTGCATCTTCGAATACGTCTACCTGGCGCGGCCGGATTCGTGCATCGACGGCGTGCCGGTCTACGACGCGCGCCTGCGCATGGGCGATTACCTGGCCGAGAAGATCCGCAGCGAAGTCAGCGCGGGCGATATCGACGTGGTGATGCCGATTCCCGATTCGAGCCGGCCGGCGGCGATGCAGGTCGCCAACAAGCTTGGCCTGAACTATCGCGAGGGCTTCTTCAAGAACCGCTATGTCGGCCGCACCTTCATCATGCCGGGCCAGGCGGTGCGCAAGAAGTCGGTGCGCCAGAAGCTCAACGCGATGGGCGTCGAGTTCAAGGGCAAGAACGTGCTGATCGTCGACGACTCGATCGTGCGCGGCACCACCTCGTTCGAGATCGTGCAGATGGCGCGCGATGCGGGCGCCAACAAGGTGATCTTCGCGTCCGCGGCGCCGCCGGTGAAGTTCCCCAACGTCTACGGCATCGACATGCCGACCCGCAGCGAGCTGGTCGCGCATGGCCGCAGCCATGACGAGATCTGCCGCATGATCGGCGCGGACCAACTGGTCTATCAGGACGTCGAGGCGATGAAGCAGGCGGTGCGCGACATCAACCCGGCGCTGAAGGACTTCGAGGCCTCGTGCTTCGACGGCAAGTACATCACCGGCGATATCGACGAGGCCTATCTGGACCGCCTCGAGACCGCACGCAGCGAAGCCGACCGCGAAGGCGGCGGCGATACCGAGCGTTCGCAGCTGCATCTGCAGCGCTCGGGCGGCAACGAGTAAGGCCCGCCGGTTTCTCCCTGTCCCAACCCCTCTCCCGCGCGCGGGGGAGGGGAGCCATTCCATCGCTACCCACGATTGCCCCGACCATGAACGACCCGCTCGACCTCGACTCCCTCGGCATTGATACGCTCGGCGTGCGCGCCGGCACGCTGCGCAGCGAGTTCATGGAGCATTCCGAGGCGATGTACCTGACGTCGAGCTTCTGCTTCGGCAGCGCCGCCGAGGCGGCCGAGCGCTTCGCCAACTCGGAAGAGGGCTACACCTACTCGCGCTTCACCAATCCGACCGTCAGCATGTTCCAGCAGCGGCTGGCCGCGCTGGAAGGCGCCGAGGCCTGCATGGCGACCGCCTCGGGCATGAGCGCGATCCTGTCGGTGGTGCTGTCGTCGATGCAGGCCGGCGACCACCTCGTCAGCTCGCGCGCGATCTTCGGCTCGACGATGACGCTGTTCTCGAACATCTTCGCCAAGTTCGGCGTCGAGACCACCTTCGTCGACGGCACCGACCTGGCCGGCTGGCGCGCCGCGGTCAAGCCGAACACCAAGCTGTTCTTCCTCGAGACGCCGTCGAACCCGCTGACGGAGGTGGCCGACATCGCCGCGGTGGCGGATATCGCGCACGACGCCGGTGCGCTGCTGGTGGTCGACAACTGCTTCTGCTCGCCGGCGCTGCAGCAGCCGCTGCGCTTCGGCGCCGACCTCGTGGTGCATTCGGCGACCAAGCATATCGACGGCCAGGGCCGCGTGCTCGGCGGCGCGGTGCTGGGCAAGCACGACTTCATCATGGGCAAGGTGTTCCCCTTCGTGCGGACCGCCGGCCCGACGCTGTCCGCCTTCAACGCCTGGGTGATGCTCAAGGGCATGGAGACGCTGGCGATCCGCATGGAGCGCCATTCTGCCAGCGCGCTGGCGCTGGCCCAGTTCCTCGAATCGCATCCGGCGGTGGCGCGGGTCTATCACCCCGCGCTGAAGTCGCATCCGCAGCACGACATCGCGATGCGCCAGCAGAGCGGCGGCGGGGCCATCGTGTCCTTCGAACTGAAGGGCGCGACGCCGGAACAGCAGCGCGCCAACGCCTGGCGCGTGATCGACAGCACGCGCCTGTGCTCGATCACCGGCAACCTGGGCGACACGCGCACCACCGTGACGCATCCGTACACCACCACGCACGCGCGCGTCAGCCCCGAGGCCAAGGCCGCGGCCGGCATCGGCGAGGGCCTGATCCGCATGGCGGTGGGGCTGGAGTCGGTCGAGGACCTGAAGGCGGATCTGCTGCGCGGCTTGGGCGACTAAGCTTCACTGACTCGACGCGCTCGACCTACTCGACGCGCTCGACCCGCCCGACCCGCCCGACCCGCCCGACCCGCCCGACCCGCCCGACCCGCTCGATTCGCGCGATCCAATCGATTCGCTTAATTCGCTCGATTCGATCGACGAGGAAAAAGCCGGCCCCAGGGCCGGCTTTTTCCATGGCGTGTCCCCCAGCACGCGGGGCGCCGAACTTACCGCAGCATCCGCCGGCGCAGCAGCATCAGCGCCACCACCAGCGCCACCGCCGCATAGGCGGCCAGCACGGCCAGATGCAGGCCGACCTGGTCGACCGGGCGATCCAGCATCAGCGGCCGGATCAGCGCCACCGCGTGCGCCAGCGGCAGCGCCTGCGTGGCGGCCTGCACGCCGGGCGGCAGCTGTTCCAGCGGAAAGAACACGCCCGAAAGCAGCAGCATCGGCGTCATCACCAGCGTCTGGTAGAACATGAAGAAGTCGTAGCTGGGCGCCAGCGCGGTGACGATCATCGCCAGGCTGGCGAAGGCGATGCCCGCCAGCGCGATCACCGGCAGCGCCAGCAGCGCGTTCGGCATCTGCGCATAGCCCAGCGCGCTGGCCACCAGCATGATCGCCACGCCCGACAGCACGGCCTTGCTGGCCGCCCACAGCACCTCGCCGAGCACCACGTCGCCCAGCGTCAGCGGCGCGTGCATGATGGCCTCCCAGGTGCGCTGCACGTGCATGCGCGAGAAGGCCGAATACATCGACTCGAAGCTGGCCGACATCATCACGCTGGAGGCGGTGGTGCCGGCGGCGAGGAAGGCAATGTACGAGACGCCGTCGACGCGTCCGACCAGCAGGCCGAGCCCCAGTCCCAGGCCGAACAGGTAGATCATCGGATCGGCCAGGTTGCCGATCATCGACGGGATCGCCAGCTTGCGCCAGACGCGGTAGTTGCGATACCAGACCATGGTCCAGTTGCGCAGGTTCAGCGGCCACAGCGGCTGCGGATAGCGCCGCGTGGTGAGGGTCGCGCCGCCGGACGCCGCCGCCGCGGTGGCCAGCTTGCCGTCGTTGCCCGGGTCCGGGTCTCGTTCGCTCATGGTTTCCTCGATGGTTCGGTGCGTGGCGGTGGGCTGCGGATGGGTTGCGGGGTCGTTGAGGGCTCGGTGCGGGTGAGCGTCAAGCTGGCTGCGGCTCGGCTGCGGGCAGGCCGGTCAGGCGTTCAATCCCGCATCTCGCGGCCGGTCAGTTTCAGGAACACATCCTCCAGATTGGCCGGGCGATGCAGGTAGCGGATGCCGCCATTGCCGTGCAGCGCCGCCAGCAGCGGCTCGGGCTCGCGCACGTAGCAGAACAGCGTCTCGCCGCTCTTCTCGGTGCGCTCGGCCAGCGGCGCCAAGCGCTCGCGCAGCGCGTCCAGCTCCTCGCCATAGACCTCGACCACGTCGCAGCCGATCTGCCGGTCGATCAGTTCGTGCGGCTTGCCTTCGGCGATCTTGCGGCCACCGTCGATCACGCACAGATAGTTGCACAGCCGCTCGGCCTCCTCCATGAAATGGGTGGTCAGCAGAATGGTCTTGCCGGCGGCCAGCAGCGACTTGAGCCGGTCCCAGATCAGATGGCGCGCCTGCGGGTCCAGCCCGGTGGTCGGCTCGTCCATCACCAGCAGGTCGGGATCGTTGATCAGCGCCCGCGCTACCGTCAGGCGCCGGCGCATGCCGCCGGACAGGTCGCGCACATGCGCGTCGGCGCGATTTTCCAGGCGGGCGAATTCGAGCAGCATCGGCACGCGCCGTTCGATCTCGGCGGCCGACAGGCCGAAATAGCGGCCGAAGATGCGCAGGTTCTCGACCACGGTGAAGTCCGGGTCGAGATTGTCGAACTGCGGCACCACGCCGACGCGCATGCGGGCCTGCGGCGCGCGGGCGGGAACCGGTTCGCCGCACAGCGTCAGCTCGCCCGAGGCCGGCGTGGTCAGCCCGAGCAGCAGGCGCAGCGTGGTGGTCTTGCCGGCGCCGTTGGGGCCCAGCAGGCCAAAGCACTGGCCGCGCTGCACCTGCAGGCTCAGATCGTCGACGACGACGGTGTTGCCGTATTGCTTGCGCACGTGGCGCAATTCGAGAATGGCAGTCAACGCAGCGTTCCGGTGAAGCGCGCCTGGCGCAATCCCGCCATTATGCCGATCTGCTTGCGATCGGTCCTTGGCGCGCCGCAGCAGGGCGTCGGTCAATCCGGCCGGGGGCCAGGCTCACCAGGCCCGCTATGCCGTTTATGCCGGTTATGCCGGCCAGGCCCGTCAGGCCGCGCGTCGTGCCCGCAGGCGGCGCATCAGCGCACGCACCAGTCCGTGCAGCAGCCACCCCAGCGCGAGGCCCAGCGCGTCGGCCAATATGTCGATGGCGTCGGCGGAGCGGTAGGGCGTCATCGACTGCAGCCACTCGATCAGTCCGCCATAGACCAGCAAGCCGAGCGGCACGGCCCATGGCCGCGCCGGATAGGCGCGCCATCCGAGCACGCCGAGCGTGGCGAACGCCAGCAGGTGGTTGCTCTTGTCCCAGCCGGTGGTCGGCATCGGCGTCGTCGGCGGCATCAGCGCGAGTGTCAGCACGGCGCACAGGCATAGCCAGAAGGCGAGACGCCACTGCGACGGGCCGATTGTCAGGCTGGGCGACGGACGAGAAGACCGACGTGAAGACGGACGGGAAGATCCGGAAGGCATGCGGAAACGATTCCTGGGGCGAGACAACAGGAACGTACTGTAGCAGCCGGGGCAGGGGGCCGATATCGGCTGTGGGGATGGGTGGCGCAGCGGGTGTCGTCGGCCAGATGGCTGGACGAGAGGGCGCTCCCCGGGGGAGTGCGCGTTCTCCCGGGCGGTGGGAGAACGGGACAGCAACGGGGGTCACGCGGCGGACGATGGGCCGCGCCAGCGGGACTCCCGGCAGTCGAAGACGATCAGTACATCTTCTTCGGCAGCATCTGCATGCGCAGACGCTTGCGCAGGCGCGACTCGGCGGCCTTCTTCTTGCGCTTGCGCTCGGTGGTCGGCTTCTCGTAGGCCGTGCGGCTCTTCAGTTCGACGATCAGGCCATTTTGCAGAATGGCCCGGCGGAATCGCCGCATGGCGACGTCAACCGGTTCGCCCGGCTTCAAAACGATCTTGGTCAAAGCTTGTCCTTCGGGGTGCCGCTGCTGCGGCGGGGTGGAACGGTGAGCCTCGGCAGCCTCGAGCCTGTGCTCGCTGCCGATACCCGCGGAGCTGGGTGTTGGCAAAACCCCGCAAGCATGGCGGGGCAGTGGACCGGAAGGGTGGGCGTGCGAGTCGCGACAGGGTCGGTCACGCAGGATGCCAGCGCACCAGTGAAAAGGCCCGCCATCTCGGATGGCGGGCCTTTTATTCTTTGGCTCCCCGACCTGGGCTCGAACCAGGGACCTGCGGATTAACAGTCCGTCGCTCTACCGACTGAGCTATCGGGGAACAGCTGAGAAAAGGATTATAGCCAGTTTCTCGTTACTTCGTCAACAACGTTTCGACATTTTGTTGTCGTTGCGTCATCCGCAAAACGCCGCGCCGAAGTGTCCGGCCTGCCTGCGCATTCGTTGGGTCGGAAGCCCTGGGGCCGATCCGGTGCCGCGAATGTGCGTTGGCGAGGGGCGCATTATAGACGGCGGGCGAGCGGAATGCCAAGAAGAATTTGCGGGAGGCAATGAAAAACCGCCCGAAGGCGGTTCTTCAACAGACCTGCGAGACGATGCCCGGCGTTGGCCATGCATCGCTCCGTCGAGCATCGCTCAGTCGAACACCGGCGATTCGACGCCCAGGATCTTGTGCAGCTTCGGCGAGGTCGTCGTGTACTGCATGTGGATCTTCTTCTCGGGGAAGATGTACGGGGCGGCGCCGAAGGCGGCCAGCGCGGCCTCGTGGAAGCCCGACAGGATCAGCTTCTTCTTGCCCGGATAGGTGTTGATGTCGCCGACCGCGAAGATGCCCGGGATATTGGTCTCGAACTTCTCGGTATCGACCTTGATCTGCTTGCGCTCCAGGTCCAGGCCCCACTCGGCGATCGGGCCGAGCTTGGGCGACAGCCCGAAGAACACCAGCAGATCGTCCAGCGGCATGCGGCGCGTCACGCCGTCGCCGCCGGTGACCTTGATCTCGGTCAGCACGCCGTCCTTTTCCTCATAGCCGCTGATCTGGCCGACCATGAACTGCATCTCCATCTGCTCGCACAGTTCCTTCATCTTGGCGACCGAGGCCGGTGCGGCGCGGAAGCCGTCGCGACGGTGGATCAGCACGACCGACTCGGCCTTGCCGACCAGGTCCAGCGTCCAGTCCAGCGCCGAGTCGCCGCCGCCGACGATCACCAGGTTGCGGCCGTGGAAGCGGCTCGGATCCTTGACGCGGTAGAACAGCTGCTTGCCGTCGAACTTGTCCAGGCCCTCGACTTTCAGCGTGCGCGGCTGGAACGAACCGACGCCGGCGGCGATGAAGATGGTCTTGGTCAGGAAGCGGGTACCGAGCGAGGTCTCGACGAAGAAGCGGCCGTCCTCCTGGCGCTCGACCACCGAGACTTCCTGGCCGAGATGGAAGGTCGGCTCGAACGGCTCGATCTGCTTGAGCAGGTTGTCGGTCAGCTCCTGGCCGGTGCAGATCGGCACCGCCGGGATGTCATAGATCGGCTTGTCCGGATACAGCTCGACGCATTGGCCGCCGACGACCTTCAGCGAGTCGATCACGTGCGCCTTGATCTCGAGCAGGCCGAGTTCGAAGACCTGGAACAGGCCGACCGGACCGGCGCCGACGATCAGCGCGTCGATTTCGAGGGGCTGGCCACCGCCAGCGTTGCCGCCGACCTGATTGGTGGTGTCCGCGACGGGGTTGGGGATGCTCAAGTCCATATGCGTCCTGATACGTTTGGGGGCACGGGGTGCCCGGCATTGCGGGAAAGCGCGTGGGGACGGCCTTCTCTTTGTCGCTATCGGGTGGGGGGTGGCTGGCGCGTCGGCTCAGCGTTCCAGGTATTGCAGCTTGCCGGTGGCGTCCTTCCATTCCTCGGCCTCGGGCAGCGGGGCCTTGGTCTTGGTGATCGAAGGCCAGCTGCGGGCCAGTTCGGCGTTCAGTTCGATGAACTGCAGCTGGTCGCCCGGCACGTCTTCCTCGGCATAGATCGCGTTGACCGGACACTCCGCGACGCACACCGCGCAGTCGATGCACTCGTCCGGATCGATCGCGAGGAAATTGGGGCCCTCGCGGAAACAATCAACCGGACACACGTCAACGCAGTCGGTATAGCGGCAACGGATGCAGGATTCGGTGACAACGTGAGTCATTTCGGTTCCAGGAAAACGGATCGGCTTCGATGGGAGACTGTTTTGGGCCGCTTGTGCCGGTACTTGTGCCCCGTGCTTGTGTCCGCGCTTGTTCCCGTACAGCGCACGCACACGCGGGACGAGCGTCGACCGCGGCCTTTCAAAGATCGGTATTGTAGCCGACCCGTTCGTGCCGCACAGCGGCCCTATATAGCCGAATCAGATAGTTTTCTTATTTCTTTATGCGGCACTGTTCGGCATTGGTCCGCGGGTCGATCCGGTGGCCGCTTTGGTCCCGGTATGGGCCGCCGTCGCGCATTGGCCCCATGCGCGACGAGGTCGCCCGATGGGTTAGCATGTGGGCCTGATTCGGCACACTTGTGCGGGTTACGCCATGATCATCCAATCTCTGCTCGACACCGACCTCTACAAATTCACGATGATGCAGGTCGTGCTGCATCATTTTCCGGCGGCCCAGGTCGAGTACCGCTTCAAATGCCGCAATGCCGGCGTGGATTTGACGCCGTACGCGGACGAGATCCGCGCGCAGATCGAATTGCTGTGCCAGTTGCGCTTCACCGAGGACGAACTGGAATATCTGCGCGGCTTCCGCTTCATCAAGAGCGATTTCGTCGATTTCCTCGGCCTCTTCCAGCTCAACGCCAAATACGTGTCGGTGAACCCGTCGCCGACGCATCCGGGCGAAATCGACATCACGATCCGCGGCCCGTGGCTGCATACCATCCTGTTCGAAGTCCCGCTGCTGGCGATCGTCAACGAGGTGTACTTCCGCCATACCCAGCCGCAGCCCGACTGGGAGGAAGGCCGGCGCCGGCTGGTCGACAAGCTGGCGCTGCTGCGCATGCCGGGCCGCGACGACTGCGTGATCGCCGACTACGGCACGCGCCGGCGCTTCTCGCGCGACTGGCAGGAGGAGGTGCTGTCGTCGATGCAGCAACTGCTGGGACCGCAGCTGGCCGGCACCAGCAACGTGCATTTCGCCCGCAAGCACAACCTGACGCCGCTCGGCACCATGGCCCACGAATACCTGCAGGCCTGCCAGTCGCTCGGGCCGCGGCTGCGCGATTCGCAGGTGTTCGCGCTGGAGACCTGGGCGCGCGAATATCGCGGCGACCTCGGCATCGCGCTGTCCGACACCTACGGCTTCGATGCCTTCCTGAACGACTTCGATCTGTACTTCTGCAAGCTGTTCGACGGCGTGCGGCACGACTCGGGCGATCCGGTGGCCTGGGGCGAGCGGATGCTGGAGCACTACAGCAGGAACCGCGTCGATCCGCGCAGCAAGACGCTGATCTTCAGCGACAACCTCAATATCCCGCGCGTGATCGAGCTGTACGAACGCTTCGGCGGCCGCTGCCGGCTGGCGTTCGGCGTCGGCACCAATCTGACCAACGACCTGGGCTACACGCCGCTGCAGATCGTCATCAAGATGGTCCGCTGCAACGGGCAACCGGTCGCCAAGCTGTCGGACACGCCGGAAAAGACCATGTGCGACGATCCGGCCTACCTTGGCTATCTGCGCCAGGTGTTCGGCGTCGAGCCGGCCTGATCCTGGCCGGTTTCCGCAACCGCTTTCCGCCGCTGCTTTCCGCCGCCGCTTCCGGACGCAGCTTCGGGCGGCTGCGTCCGGCGGCTGCGTCCGGCGGCCGCTTCCCGCTGCGTTTCGGCGAAAGCCGCGGGCAGGGGGACTTATAATGCCCGCTGCCCCGGCCTCCCGACACCGATCGTCCGCACCATGAATACCGATTCCGCTCGCGACCGCATCTTCGCCCGTATCCGTGCCGCCCAGGGGCGGCCGGCGCAACCGACCCGAGGCGAGCGCGAGGCGGTGGCCGACTACCTGGCGCGCCATCCGCAAGGGCCGCGTCCCGGCGTGGCGGGCGATCTGGTCGAAGCGTTCAGCGTGCAGGCGCGCAAGATGGCCTCGACGGTCCAGCGCGTCGC
>NZ_JCBAJO010000116.1:0-15250 GCF_059772245.1 Cupriavidus sp. R6-3 | reverse complement strand
TGGCCGGCTGCGGTCTCGGCCTCGGTGGACTGGCGCTCGGCTGCCATCTCAGGCCTCGATCCGCTTGCCGCTGGCGTGGTCGAAGAAGTGCAGGTGCTCGCTCGATGCGGTGACCGGCAGCTTCTCTCCCGCCCGCACCTGCATATGGCCGTCGAGCCGGACCACCACCTGCTGACCGCCGAGCGTGCCGTAGGCGAACGAGTCCGCGCCCAGCGCCTCGACCACGCGCACGTCGATCTGCGCGATGGCTTCGTGCGGAGCGCACGGTTCCACATGCTCGGGCCGCAAACCCAGCAGCGCCTGCTGCGGCAGATGCAGGCCCATCGGCAGATGGCCCAGCGTGGCCTCGGATGGCTGGCCGTCCGGCCCGAGCACACGCATCTGCGCATCCGATGGCACCGTGCCCTGCCCCGCCTCGTTGCGCTGCACCGGAATCAGGTTCATCGGCGGCGAGCCGATGAAGCCGGCAACGAAGATGCTGGCCGGCCGCGCATAGACCTCGAGCGGCGTGCCGATCTGCTCCACGCGTCCGCCGTTGAGCACCATCATCCGATCGGCCAGCGTCATCGCCTCGACCTGGTCGTGCGTGACATAGAGGCTGGTGGTGCGCAGGCGCCGATGCAGCTCCTTCAGTTCCAGCCGCATCTGCACGCGCAGCTTGGCGTCCAGGTTGGACAGCGGCTCGTCGAACAGGAACACCGCCGGCTCGCGCACGATCGCGCGTCCCATCGCGACCCGCTGGCGCTGGCCGCCCGACAGCTGGCGCGGCTTGCGCTCGAGCAGCGGCGCCAGCTCGAGAATGCCGGCGGCATGGCGCACGCGCTGTTCGATCTCGGCCTTCGGCATGCCGCGGATCTTCAGGCCGTACGCCATGTTGTCGTAGACCGTCATGTGCGGATACAGCGCGTAGTTCTGGAACACCATCGCGATATCGCGCTCGGCCGGCTCCAGCCGATTGACCACGCGATCGCCGATATGGACCTCGCCGCCGGTGATGGTCTCGAGCCCCGCGACCATCCGCAGCAGCGTCGACTTGCCGCAGCCCGACGGGCCGACGATCACGATGAACTCGCCATCGTCGATCTCCATGTCGATGCCATGCACGGCGGCGACATTGCCGGCGTAGGTCTTCTGTACGTTTCGGAGCGACAGTTTTGCCATGTGTTTCTGTTGTTCGATGGGTGTTGCCCGATCTTTGTCGGTAGGCTTTCCCCTCTCCCCGGGTACGGGAAAGGCGAGGAACACAGTGCGGGATTCCGCTACTTCTCGGTCTCCACCAATCCCTTCACAAACCACTTCTGCATCAGGATCACCACCACCGCGGGCGGGATCATCGCCAGCAGCACGGTCGCCATCACCAGGTTCCACTCGGTGGCGGCATCGCCCGAGCGCGAGATCATCTGCGTGACGCCGACCACCACCGGGATCATCGACTTCTGCGTGGTGATCAACAGGGGCCACAGGTACTGGTTCCAGCCGTAGATGAACTGGATCACGAACAGCGCCGCGATGCTGGTCTTGGACAGCGGCAGCAGCACGTCGAGGAAGAACCGCATCGGCCCCGCCCCGTCGATGCGCGCGGCCTCGGCCAGTTCGTCCGGCACGGTCAGGAAGAACTGCCGGAACAGGAAGGTCGCGGTGGCCGACGCGATCAGCGGCACCGTCAGGCCGACATAGCTGTCGAGCATGCCCAGGTCCGACACCACCTCGTAGGTCGGCAGGATGCGCACCTCGACCGGCAGCATCAGCGTGATGAAGATCATCCAGAAGAAGGTCTTGCGCAGCGGGAACTTGAAGTACACCACCGCGAAGGCCGAGATGATCGAGATCGCGATCTTGCCCAGCGAAATGCCCAGCGCCATGATCATGCTGTTCATCAGCATGGTCGACACCGGGGCCGCCGCCACGCCGACGCCGGAGAACAGCACGGTGCGGTAGTTCTCCAGCAGGTGCGGGCCGGGGATCAGCGTCATCGGCGCGTCGAGCACCTCCTCCGCGGTCAGCGTCGAGGCGACGAAGGTCACATAGACCGGAAAGGCCACGATCAGGATGCCGATGATCAGCACCACGTGGGTCAGGAAATCGAGGAAGGGACGCCGTTCTACCATGAGGGATACCTGTCTGCGGTCTGCATTCGTCGACGTTCAATACTGGACGCGCCGCTCGACGTAGCGGAACTGCACCACCGTCAGCGCGATCACGATCGCCATCAGGATCACGGACTGCGCCGCCGAGCCGCCGATGTCCATGCCGCGGAAGCCGTCGTGATAGACCTTGTAGACCAGCGTGTTGGTCGAATTGAACGGCCCGCCGTGCGTCACCGCGTCGATGATGGCGAAGGTGTCGAAGAACGCGTACACCACGTTGATCACCATCAGGAAGAAGGTGGTCGGCGACAGCAGCGGGAATACGATCGACCAGAAGCGGCGCCACGGACCGGCGCCGTCGATCGCGGCGGCCTCGATCAGCGAGCGCGGGATGCTCTGCAGCCCGGCCAGGAAGAACAGGAAGTTGTAGCTGACCTGCTTCCACGCCGCGGCGATGATCACCAGCAGCATGGCCTGGTCGCCATTGAGCAGGAAGTTCCAGTCCACGCCCATCTGGCGCAGCACGTACGAGACGATGCCCAGTGTCGGATTGAACAGGAACATCCACAGCACGCCGGCCACCGCCGGCGCCACCGCATAGGGCCAGATCAGCAGCGTCTTGTAGGCGACCGCGCCGCGCAGCGCGCGATCGGCGAAATAGGCGAGCAGCAGCGCGAACGACATGCCCAGCAGCGCCACCCCGACCGCGAAGATCGCGGTCACGCGGAACGACTCGATGTAGTTCGGGTCGTTCCACAGCGTCATGAAGTTGGCCGCGCCGACATATTCGAGGCTGATGCCGAAGGCGTCCTGCTGCAGCACCGACTGGTACAGCGCCTGGCCCGCGGGCCAGAAAAAGAAGATCAGCGTGATCGCGATCTGCGGCAGCACCAGCAGATACGGCAGCCAGGGCGAACGGAAGACGACGCGTTTTTCCATGCGTGGCGATGACAAAGGAGCGCCGTCGCGGCGCCCCGGGGGAAATTGGACCTGCCTCGGACCGGCCGCCCGCCGCATCGGTACGGCGGCACGGCGGCGCGGCGGCAGAACCCGGAACGAATCGCGGGCGGCAAACCGGAAGGGGCCGCCGCCCGCTGGCCGCCGCTTATTCCTTGGCGGTGCGCTGGAAGCGTTCGAGCAGCTCGTTGCCGCGCTTGACCGCGGTATCGAGGGCTTCCTTGGGCTCCTTCTTGCCGGCCCAGACCGCTTCCAGTTCCTCGTCGACCACGGTGCGCACCTGGACCATATTGCCCAGCCGCACGCCGCGCGACTTGTCGGTGGTCTTGACGACCATCTGCTGCACCGACACGTCGGCGCCCGGATTCTTCTCGTAGAAGCCGGACTTCCTGGTCAGCTCATACGCCGCCATCGTGACCGGCAGATAGCCGGTGGCCTGGTGCCAGTCGGCCTGGATCTCCGGGCGCGACAGGAAGGTGAAGAACTTGGCCACGCCCTTGTATTCCTCGGGCTTGCGGCCGGCCATCACCCACAGCGAGGCGCCGCCGATGATGGTGTTCTGCGGGGCGCCCGGCACGTCCGGGTAGTACGGCAGCTGCGACACGCCAAACGCGAACTTGGCGTTCTTGCGCACGTTGGCCAGCGTCGCCGACGAGCCGGTAAACATCGCGCATTCGCCGTTGAAGAACTTCGCGCCCGACTCGGCCTTGCGGCCGCCGTAGCTGAAGTAGCCCTTCTTGACCATGTCCTGCAGATTCGAGATGTGCTTGACGTGCAGCGGGCTGTTGAACACCAGGCGCGTATCGGTGCCGCCGAAGCCGTTGTTCTTGGTCGCGTACAGCGTGTTGTGCCAGGCCGAGAAGCTCTCCAGGTGAACCCAGCCCTGCCAGTCGGTGGTGTAGGCGCAGTTGCCGCCCGAGGCCTTGATCTTGGCCGAGTACTGCATCACCTCGGGCCAGGTCTTGGGCGGCTTCTCGGGATCGAGGCCGGCCTTCTTGAAGGCGTCCTTGTTGTAGTAGAAGACCGTGGTCGAGCTGTTGAACGGGAACGACAGCATCTCGCCCTTGGCGGACGTGTAGTAGCCCGCCACCGCCGGGATGTAGACCTTCTGGTCGAACTTCTCGCCGGCTTCCTTCATCACGGTCGAGACCGGCTTGATCGCGCCCTTGGCGCTCATCATGGTGGCGGTGCCGACCTCGAACACCTGCAGGATCGCCGGCGCGCCGCCGGCGCGGAAGGCGGCGATGCCGGCCGCCAGGGTTTCATCGTAGTTGCCCTTGTTGACCGGCACGATCTTGTACTCGGTCTGGCTGGCGTTGAACTTGCTGGCAACCTCGTTGACCTTGTCGTTCAACGCGCCCTGCATGGCATGCCACCATTGCACTTCGACGGCGGCGTGCGCGGCGCCGGTGGCGGACAGCGCGGCCACGGCGGCGGCCGCGGCGGCAAGCTTGATGGTGATGGTGCGGGGGATGGTCATCGACGGCTCTCCTCGTTTATTGCGTCATCCAGTCGGAAACCGGCTGAATGTATGCATTTTTTGTGACAAGCGGATGTTACTCCGCCAGCGCGCGCCGAGAAACCGAGCGTTTCTACCAATGTCCACGCGGCTTCGGGCCCAATCGGCCCCGGGCGAAGGCAAGATGACAGCGCCGTGACATAGCTTAGGCGACGCAACTTGCGAGGTACAATGCGCCGCCATGCCGACCCCGCAAACCCTCCCCGACCTCCCCGTCTTTCCGGCTGCGCTGCCCGCCGCGGCGCTGCGCCGCGTGCGCGGCGTGCTGACCGATATCGACGGCACGCTGACCACCGCCGGCCGCCTGCCGGCGCAGACCTATCTGGCCATCGAACGCCTGCGGCACGCGGGCCTGCAGGTGATTCCGGTCACCGGGCGCTGCATCGCCTGGGCGGAAATCCTGACGCGGTTGTGGCCGGTCGACGCGATCATCGGCGAGAACGGCGCGTTCTACTCGCATCTGCGCGACGGGCGCCTGGTCACGCGCTTCATCGACGACGCCGATACGCGCGCGCGCAACCTGCGGCGCATCGACGAACTGGCGCAGCGGATCCTGCGGGAGGTGCCCGGCTGCGCGCTGGCGTCCGACCAGCACTGGCACGCGGCGGACCTGGCGATCGACCACGCCGAGGATGTCGCGCCGCTGCCGCCCGCGGCGGTGGACCGCATCGTCGCGCTGATGCGCGAGGCCGGCATGACCGCCACCGTCAGCTCGATCCATGTCAACGGCTGGTTCGGCCGGCACGACAAGCTCAGCACCAGCCGCCTGTGCGCGGCCGAACTGCTCGGCGCCGACCTGGACGCCCAGCGCGACGAATGGGTGTTCATCGGCGATTCGGCCAACGACGCCGCGATGTTCGCCCACTTCCCGCTGTCCGTCGGCGTGGCCAATGTGCGCGAGATCCTGCCGCTGCTGCCGGTGCCGCCGGCCTATGTGACCGAGGCCGCCGGCGGCGAAGGCTTTGCCGAGATGGTGGACGCGCTGCTGGCGGCGCGGGACGCCGGCTAGGCGCCGAGCCGCCCAGGGGCCCTGCCGCACTGGCGCACTGCCGCGCCACCGCACGTTCGCACCGCCGCACCGCCGCACCGCCGTACTACCGTACTACCGCACCGCCGCCCGGCCCGGTGCCGGCGCCGACACCGGCCTCCGGCATCAACTCATGATGCCGATGTGCCAGGGCACGAACTCGTTGTCGCCCAGCCCCAGCAGCTCGCTCTTCGAACGCTGCCCCGACGCGGTGCGCAGCATCAGCTGGAAGATCTCCTCGCCGACCTGCTCGATGGTCTTCTCGCCGTCGAGGATGGTGCCGCAGTTCAGGTCCATGTCCTCCTCCAGCCGGCGGTACATCGGCGAGTTGGTGGCCAGCTTGACGCTGGGCACCGGCTTGGCGCCAAACATCGAGCCGCGCCCGGTGGTAAACGCGATCAGGTTGGCGCCGCCGGCGATCTGCCCGGTGGCCGACACCGGGTCATAGCCCGGCGTATCCATGAAGACCAGGCCGTGCTCGGTCACCGGCTCGGCATAGCGGTAGACCGCCATCAGCGGCCCGGTGCCGCCCTTCATCGACGAGCCCAGCGACTTCTCGAAGATGTTGGCCAGCCCGCCCATCTGGTTGCCGGGGCTGACCTGCCCGTTGATCTGCACATCGCGTCCGACCGAATACTCGTCCTTCCACCAGCGGATCCGCTCGACCAGCTTCTCGCCGACCGCGCGGCTGACCGCCCGCCGCGTCAGCGTGTGTTCGACGCCATAGATCTCCGGCGTCTCCGACAGGATCGCGGTGCCGCCGTGGCGCACCAGCAGGTCCACCGCGGCGCCCAGCGCCGGATTGGCGGTGATCGACGAAAAGCCGTCCGAGCCGCCGCACTGCAGGCCGACGGTCAGGTGGCTGGCCGGCACCGGCCGGCGCTCGACGCGGTTGGCCTCGGGCAGCAGCGCCATCACCGCGGCGATGCCGGCCTCGATGGTCTTGCGCGTGCCGCCGCTGTCCTGCATCACGAAGGTGCGCAGCAAGGGGCCGTCCTGCAGCGACTGCGTCTCCAGCAGGCCCTTCAACTGGTTGCGCTCGCAGCCCAGCCCGACGATCAGCGCGCCGCCAAGGTTGGCATGGCGCGCGTAGCCGGCCATGGTCCGCCGCAGCAGGTCCATCGGCTCGCCGGTCATCTCCATGCCGCAGCCCAGCGAATGGCTGAAGGCCACCACGCCGTCGACATTCGGATAGTCGGCCAGCCGCTCGGGCGTGAACCACTCGGCGATCTTGCGCACCACGGTGGCCGAGCAGTTGACGGTCGACAGGATGCCGACATAGTTGCGCGTCGCGACGCGGCCATCGGCTCGCACGATGCCGTCGAACATCGCCTGGCGCGACGCCGGCACGCGCTCCACCGGCACATAGTCGCGGCCATAGGCGTAGTCGCGCTCGTACTCCTGGAAGCTGACGTTGTGCGAATGGACATAGCTGCCCGGCGCGATGTCGGTCGCGGCGAAGCCGATGCAGACGTTGTACTTGACGATCGGCTCGCCGGCGCGGATGGCCCGCGCGGCGATCTTGTGGCCGGCCGGTACCTGGGCGCGCGTGGTCCAGGGCTGGCCCGGCACCGGCGCGCCGATGCCGACATCCATGCGCGCGACCAGGACGTTGTCGGCGGGATGCAGGCGGATGCAGGGGCCCAGCAGGGTCTTGTCGTGGCGAGCTTCCATACGGCGCTTGTTTCCGTGTTGCGTGTCAGAGAAATGGGATTGGGATAGAGACCCGCGTTCGGCGCTTCGGCGCTTCGGCGTTTCGCGTTTCGCGTTTCGCGTTTGGCGTTTGGCGTTTGGCGTTTGGCGTTTGGCGTTTGGCGTTTGGCGTTTGGCGTTTGGCGTTTGGCGTCCGGCGTTTCGGCGCGAAGGCGGGGTCGGGCTTATTCCGGCCGGATATTCGACGCCTTCACCACCGCCGCCCATTTCGGGACTTCGCCCGTCATGAACTTGCCGAACTGCTCGGGATTGGTGCCCAGGATATTCAGGCCCTGCTCGGCGAACTTGGCGCGCAGGCCCGGCTCCTTCAGCGCCTGCGCGACCTCGTCGCTGATGCGCGCGGCGATCGGGCGCGGCGTGCTGGCGGGCAGGAACAAGCCGTACCAGGTCAGCACCTCGAAATCCTTCAGCCCCGCTTCGGCCACCGTCGGCACCTGCGGCAGGCTCGGGGCGCGGGCCAGGCTCGAGACCGCGATCGCCTTCAGCTTGCCCGACTTGATGAACGGCGCCGCCACCGGCACGTTGGCGAACATCACCGGCACATTGCCGGCGATCACATCGGTCAGCGCGGCCGACTCGCCCTTGTAAGGCACGTGCGTCAGCTTGATGCCGCTCATGGTGTTGAACAGTTCGCCGGCGATATGCTGCGGGCCGCCGGGTCCGGACGAGGCATAGCTGGTCAGCTTGCCGGCACGCACCAGCTCGGCCACCTCCTTCACCGTGGTGGCGGGCACCGACGGATTGACCACCATCACCAGCGGCATCGATACCACCTGCGTCACCGGAATGAAGTCCTTCAGCGGATCGAACGGCAGCTTCGCGTACATGCTCGGCGCGATCACCATGGTCGACTGCGAGGCCAGCATCATCGAATAGCCGTCCGCCGGCGACTGCGCGACGTTCGACGCGGCGATGGTGCCGGTCGCGCCGGGCCGGTTCTCGACCACCACCGATTGACCCATCTGTTTCGACAGCTGCGCGCCGAGCTGGCGCGCGACGATGTCCGCGCCGCCGCCGGGCGCGAAGCCGACCACCACGCGGATCGGCTTGCTGGGAAAGGCGTCGGTGGCGGCCGCGGCGGGGCCGGCCGCAAGGGCCATCAGGGCCGTCGTGGCCAATCCGGCCGCTCGGGCGTACAGGGTGTGGCAAAGGCCGGCGATGCGCCGGGATGGCCGGCATGGCTGGTTGGTGAAGGTCATGGTCGTCTCCTGGGGTGTCGTTGTATGTTGTTGTGCGGGTTTCTGGCATGCCGTGGCATACCCGGGTCGGAGCTCGGATCGAAACCCGGTTCGGTGCCCGAGTCGGCGCCGAGATGCGGATGCAATCAGGCCGCGAGCCGTTCCGCCCCCGGCATCGCAAAGCCCAGCGCATCGAGCGCCTGACCCAGCAGCGCCCGCTGCCCTTCCTGCAGCTCGGTCAGCGGCGGCCGCACCGTGCGCCAGCCGCCGTCGGCGCTCTGCACCGCGATCGCTTCCTTCATCGCGGCAATCATCGGGAACTGCTGGAAGGCCGCGCGCGTGCGGTTCAGCGCGGCCTGCCGCGCATCGGCATCGGCCGCCTGCCAGTTGGCGTACAGGTCGACGATCGGCGCGGGATTGACGTTGCCGGTGGCCGTGATGCAGCCCGCCCCGCCCGCACGCATGGTTTCCAGCAGGATCGCCTCGGTTCCGGCGAAGACATCGAAGCCGCGCGCGCCGAAGCGCTCGATCATGGCACGCGTGTTGGCGAGATCGCCGGAGCTGTCCTTGATGCCGGCGACGATGCCGGGATAGGCGGTCAGCAGCCGGTCGATCAGGTCCAGGCCCAGTGGCACCTGGCTGACCGCGGGGATGTGGTACAGGTAGACGCGCAGGCGCGCATTGCGGGCCGTCTCGTCGGCCGCCTCGCCGGCCGTGCCACCGACCGCCTCGATGACCTCGGCAAACGCGCGGAACAGGCCATCGTCGCTGACGCCCTTGTAGTAGAACGGCGGCAGCATCAGCACGCCGGCGCAGCCCGCGGTGACCGCGTGGCGCGTCAGCGCGATGGCGTCCGGCAGCGCGCAGGCGCCGGTGCCGGGCATCAGGCGATCCGGCGGAATGCCGGCGTCCAGCAGCCGGTCCAGCAGGCCGCGCTTCTCGTCCAGCGACAACGAGTTGGCCTCGGAATTGGTGCCGAACACGGCCAGCCCGACGCCCTGCTCGATCAGCCAGCGGCAATGCCGCACGAAACGCCGCGCGTCGGGCGCATAGCCGTCGGTGAACGGCGTGAGCACGGGGGAAAAGACGCCGCGTGGGCGGGCGGACTCGGTCATGGCTGTCTCCGGGGATGGGCGCCTGGGCGGCTGGCCCGATGGATCGGGCTCGACGAATGGCGATCAAGGAATGGGGCCATTCTAGGAACCGCCAATCCGCGAAAACAGCATCGAACGGCTGCTTCAAACGATAATGTTTTTTGGGTTCCACCGGGGCGAACAGCCCGGTATCCCGACCGCGCTTTGCTAACATCTGCCGCGCCGCTACGCCCCGCTGCGTGCTGCTGCGTCCCGCTGCCCCCTTACGACTCCCTACGACAACAAGAGGCCTGCCCCGCCGTGGACATTCGCTACCTGCAGAGTTTCGTCGCCGTGGTCGAGCACGGCTCGTTCGCCGAAGCGGCGCGACGCCTGGGCCTGACGCCGGCCGCCATCGCGGCGCGCGTCAAGGCGCTGGAGGAATCGCTGGATACGCCGCTGGTGCAGCGCGCCGGACGCACCGTGGTGCCGACCCAGGGCGGGCTGCGCATCCTGCCGAAGGCGCGCGCGGTGGTGCGCGATGTGCGCGACCTGAACGCGGTCGCGCACGACGACAGCCTGCTGGGCGAACTGCGGCTCGGCGTGTCGACCTCGGCGCTGACGGGTCTGCTGCCGCCGATCCTCAAGCGCGTCTACGCCGCGCATCCCCAGTTGAAGATCTTCGTCGAACCGGGTTCGTCCTCGCACCTGTATCGCCGGATCGTCGGCGGCGATCTCGATGCCGGCATCATCGTGGCGCCGCAGTTCGCGATTCCGAAGGCGTTCGAGTGGCACGTGCTGGTGCGCGAACCGTTCATCGTGCTGGCGCCCGAATCGATGGCCGAGCGCGGCGCGCACGAACTGCTCGCCACCGAGCCGTTCATCCGCTACGACCGCGGCATGTGGGGCGGCATGGTGGCCGACCGCTATCTGCACGAGCACAACATCGTGCCGCACGAGCGGCTCGAGATCGATGCGCTGAACGCGATCGCGACGATGGTGCACCAGGGCATCGGCGTGTCGCTGGTACCGGACTGGACGCCGCCCTGGCCCGAAGGCATTCGCGTCGCGCGCATTGCGCTGCCGGGCCGCGCGCCGGTGCGGCAGGTCGGCCTGCTGTGGTCGCCGCACGCCGCGCACGGCGCGCTGGCGCGCACGCTGCTCGAGCATGCGGCGAGCGCGACCGGGCAGCGCCAAGGGGCGCTAACTGGGCGGTAACTGGGCGCTAACTGGGCGCTAACGGTGCGCTCACCGGGCGCGAAGGGTGCGCTAACGAGACGCCAAGGGTGGCGCTCCATGGCGGCGCCAAGGGGAACGCCAAGGGCAGCCCAGGGGCCGCCCGCGCCGCGGCGACTTCTATCGACCTGCAATCTACTCCGGCGCCTGCGGCGTCTTGCCGCGCGTTTCGGCGGCGCGCAGGAAGTCGAAATCGACGCCCTGGTCCGCCTGCGTCACCGTCTGCAGGAACAGCTTCAGGTAGCCGCGCGGCGCGCTGGGCTCGCGCACCGGATTGGCCGCACGGCGCCGCTCCAGCTCGTCCTCCGCCACCAGCAGGCTGAGCTCGCGGCGGCTGACGCTCAGGCGAATCCGGTCGCCGGTGCGCACGTGCGCCAGCGGTCCGCCCACCGCGGCCTCCGGCGTGACATGCAGCACCACGGTGCCGAACGCGGTGCCGCTCATGCGTCCATCCGAGATGCGCACCATGTCCTTGACCCCGGCGCGCGCCAGCTTGCGCGGGATCGGGATATAGCCCGCCTCCGGCATGCCGGGGGCGCCCTTCGGACCGATGTTCTTCAGCACCAGCACATCGTCGGCGTTGACGTCGAGATCGTCGCTGTCGATGCGCTCGACCAGGTCCTGCGAGTTCTCGAACACCACCGCGCGGCCCTCGTGCTCCATCAGCGCGGCGTCGGCGGCGGACTGCTTGATGATCGCGCCGCCCGGCGCCAGGTTGCCGCCCAGCACGGCGATGCCGCCCTGCGGATAGATCGGATCGGCGATCGGGCGCACCACGTCCTGCGCGAAGCCGGGCCCGGCGGCATCGAGTTCCTCGCCCAGCGTGCGTCCCGTCACGGTCAGCGCGTCGAGCCGCAGCAGCGGCCGCAGCTCGCGCAGCAACGTGGCCATGCCACCGGCCTTGTGGAAGTCCTCCATGTAATGCTGGCCGCTGGGCTTCAGGTCGAGCAGCACCGGCGTCTCGCGGCCCATGCGGTCCAGCGCCTGCATGTCGATGTCCAGGCCCATGCGTCCCGCGATCGCGGCCAGATGCACGATGCCGTTGGTCGAACCGCCGATCGCCAGCAGCACGCGCATCGCGTTCTCGAACGCGGCCGGCGTCAGCACCTTGTCGATGGTCAGCCGCTCGCGCGCCATCGCCACCGCGCGCGTGCCGGTCAGTTCGGCGATGCGGATGCGGTCGGCGGTGACGGCCGGCGGCGTGGCGGCGCCGGGCAGGCTCATGCCCATCGCCTCGGTCAGGCAGGCCATCGTGCTGGCGGTGCCCATCACCGAACAGGTGCCGACGCTGGCCACCAGTTGGTCGTTGACCTGCGCGGTCTCGTGCGCGTCGATCTCGCCCGCGCGGAACTTGCCCCAGTAGCGGCGGCAATCGGTACAGGCGCCCACGCGCTCGCCGCGATGCGAGCCGGTCAGCATCGCGCCGGTCACCAGCTGGATCGCCGGCACGCCCGCCGAGGCCGCGCCCATCAGCTGCGCGGGCACGGTCTTGTCGCAGCCGCCGATCAGCACCACCGCATCCATCGGCTGCGCGCGGATCATCTCCTCGGTATCCATCGACATCAGGTTGCGCAGCACCATGCTGGTCGGCGCGGCGAAGCTCTCGTGGATCGAGATGGTCGGAAACGGCATCGGCAGCCCGCCCGCCAGCAGGATGCCGCGCTTCACGGCCTCGATCAGCTGCGGCATGTTGCCGTGGCAGGGATTGAAGGCGCTGCCGGTATCGGCGATGCCGATCACCGGCCGGTCGAGCGCGGCATCGGTATAGCCGGAGCCCTTGATGAAGGCCTTGCGCAGGAACAGCGAGAAGCCTTGGTCGCCGTAGTTGGTCAGGCCCTTGCGCAGGCCGGCGTCGGGGCGAACATCGCTGCGGGTATCGCTTCCGGTGTCGCGCTGGCTGTCATCGGTGGATGCGGGAGACTTGGGGGTCGCGGGATTGCTGGGCGTGGTGCTCATCGTCGTTGATTGGTCGTTGCTTTCGTCGTTGCTTTCGTCGTTGCTTGCGTCGTTGCCTGGAGGCGGGGTCGGTGCAGTGGCATGGGAGGCGTGGCATCGGGCCGGCGCCGGGCCTCAACTATCCGACTCGATGCCGGCCTCGGCGATGACCTTCTGCCAGCGGGTCACCTCGTCGCGCAGGCGCTCGGCGGCCTTGTCGGGCGAGGTCGGGGGCAAGGCGTAGACGCCCTGCTGCAGGAACTGCGCCTTGACCGCCGGCATCTCCAGCATCTTCGCCAGCGCGGCATTCAGGCGCTGCACCACCGGCGCCGGCGTGCCGGCGGGCGCCAGCACGCCGAAGGTCGAGCTGACGTCGAGCGCGGGCATGCCGCTCTCGCCGGCCGCGGGCACGTCGGGCAGCATCGAGATCCGTTTGGCCGCCGCCACCGCGACCGGCCGCAACTGCCCGCTCTTGATGAAGGGCTGCGCCGCCGGCACGGTCTCGACCATCATGTTGACCTGCCCGGCGACGAGGTCGGTCATCGCCGGGCCGCTGCCCTTGTAGGGGACGTGCACCATGTCGATGCTTGCCTCCTTGCGGAAGATCTCGGCCGCCATCCGCTGCGGCGCGCCGGCGCCCGAGCTCGCATAGTTCAGCTTGCCCGGATGGGCCTTGCCGTACTGGATCAACTGCTGCAGCGTGGTGACCGGCAGCTGCGGATTGACCACCACGACCAGCGGCACCGAGCCGACCACCATCACCGGCACGAAGTCCTTCAGCAGATCGTAGCGCAGCCGCCCTTTCTCCAGCGTGGCCATCGTCGAATGCGAGGTCAGCGCACCCATCAGCAGCGTGTAGCCGTCCGGCGCGCTCCTGGCCACGGCCTCGGCGCCGATATTGCCGCCGGCGCCGCCGCGGTTCTCCACCACGACCTGCTGGCCCAGCGCCTCGCCGAGCCGGGCGGCGACGATGCGGCCGATCACGTCGGTGGCGCCGCCCGGCGGATAGGGAATCACGAGGCGCACCGGCTTGTCCGGGTAGGCGGCCAGGGCGGCGGGCGCGAGCGCGGCCCACAGCGGCGCGGACAGCGCGAGCAGGCCGGCGCGCAGCCAGGTTCGGCGGAGTACCGGACGGGCTGCGGCGCGGGATGTTGGGCGGGATGCGGGGGATGTGGGGCGGGATGTGGCGCTGGATGCCGGAGGCGGCTTGGTGGTCATGGGGGTCTCCTGATCTCGTTATGCCGGCGCGGTCCTCGTGCCTCGCGTGCGAACGCATGGAGGCACGGGTCGCCGTGACGGCAAGTGTGGAGACGAGCGGGACGCGGAAGAAGCGGTTGCCGCACCGATTAACCAAAAAATTATTTTGGTTTGGGGCCAGCCCAGTCCGCGCATCATCCATCGGAGTTTTCGATGCTCAGCCCCAAAATGATTCGTTTCATATTGCGAGTCCTGCTCAGTACAATCGGCTCCGATCCTGTCGATGTCGCCGATTTCGCCGTCTTGCGATATCGCCAATATCGTCCAGTGGTCGATATCGCCTGACGCCCCGCATCCCTTCTTCATCCCATCACACCATGACCGAATTCGTGATTCCGCCCGTCGAGCAGGCCAGCGTGGCCGTCGCCGGCAGCAACGCCCGCTTCCCCATCCGCCGCGTGTTCTGCGTGGGACGCAACTACGCCGCCCATGCGCGCGAGATGGGCAAGGATCCGGACCGCGAGCCGCCGTTCTTCTTCACCAAGCCGGCCGATGCGGTGGTGCCCGCGCAAGGGACCGTGCCCTATCCCCCGCTGACCGACAACCTGCACCACGAGATCGAAATGGTGGTGGCGATCGGCAAGGGCGGCACCGACATCGCCGTCGAGCGCGCGCTGGAGCATGTGTGGGGCTATGGCGTCGGCGTGGACCTGACGCGCCGCGACCTGCAGGACGTCGCCAAGTCGATGAGCCGGCCGTGGGACTGGTCGAAGGCCTTCGACGCGTCCGGTCCGTGCGGGCCGCTGCAGCCCGTCAGCGCGGTCGGCCATCCGGCCCAGGGCCGCATCTGGCTCGAGGTCAACGGCGAGGTGCGCCAGCAGGGCGACCTGAACGAGATGATCTGGCCGGTGGCCGATGTCATCGCCTATATCTCGCAGAGCGTGGCGCTGGCTCCCGGCGACGTGATCTTTACCGGCACGCCGGCCGGCGTCGGCAAGCTGCAGCCGGGCAATGCGGTGCGCGGCGGCGTGGCGGGACTGGGCGAGTTCGCCTTCACGGTTGGAGCGCGCCGGGGCTGAACTCCGACGCGAACCTCCCGAACAAAAACGCCACGGCTTGCACCGTGGCGTTTTGTATTGCGCGATCGCTCGCGCCGCTCAATCGAAGCCCAGTTCCTGCAGCTTGCGCGTGATGGTGTTGCGGCCGATGCCGAGCCGGGTCGCGGCCTCGACGCGGCGGCCGCGGGTGACGCCCAGCGCGGCCTCCAGCACCGCCTTCTCGAAGCGGCGCGTGAGCGCGTCCATCACCTCGGGCTGGCCCGCCTCCAG
>NZ_JCBAJO010000115.1:0-15261 GCF_059772245.1 Cupriavidus sp. R6-3 | reverse complement strand
TGGCGATCGCCCGCACCGCGCCTGCCTTCGCCGGCGAGCCCGGCGTCGGCGAAATCCGCGCCCTGCATCTGGACGCGATCGCCGCCGCGCGCCGGACCCTGTATCTGGAGAACCAGTATTTCAGCTCCGGCGTGCTGGCCGACGCGCTGGCCGCGCGGCTGGCCGAACCCGACGGCCCCGAGGTGGTGCTGGTCTCGCGCCGCAGCGAAAGCGGCTGGCTCGAGGAGCACAGCATGGGCGTGCTGCGCGCCCGCGCGCATCGCAAGCTGCGCAGCGTCGATGCGGGCCATCGCTATCGGCTCTATTACCCGCATCTGCCGGGCGAGGGCGAACCGGGGCCTGATGGCGAGCCGCTGCCCGGCATCAACGTGCACAGCAAGGTCATGGTCGTCGACGACACCTTGCTGACGATCGGCTCGGCCAATCTGAACAATCGCTCGATGGGCCTCGACACCGAATGCAATCTGGTGATCGAGGCCGGCGGGGATGCCCGCATCGCCGCCGCGATCCGCTCGATGCGCGCGCGGCTGGTGGCCGAGCACCTGGCGTGCGATGCCGGCGAACTGGCCGCCGCCCATGCGCGCGGCGAGCCGCTGCACGAGACCATCGCCCGTTGCCATCGGCCCGGCGAGCGAACCCTGCAGGCCTTCGATCCGCCGCTGGTGCCCGAGGTGGACGCGGTGGTGCCCGACGAGCGGCTGCTCGACCCGATCGAGCCGATCGATCCGGACGGCCTCGTCGATGAATTCCTGACGCACGAGGCGCGTCCGCGCGTGATCGGACGCCTGGGCATGGCGATCCTGCTGCTGGTGGTCCTCGCAGGCCTGGCATTTGCGTGGCGCTATACGCCGCTGCGCGAATGGGCGGACTTCCGCCGCGTGCTCGATGTGGTCGAGCGGATCCGCGACATGCCGATGGCGCCGCTGGCGATGCTCGGCGCCTATGTGGCCGCCGGGCTTGTGATGGTGCCGGTGACGCTGCTGATCGTGGTCACGGTGATCGTGTTCGGCCCGGTCAAGGGCGCGCTGTGCGCGCTCGGCGGCGTGGTGCTCAGCGCCGCCACCGGCTACGGCATCGGCCGCTTCGTCGGCCGCGACGCGGTACGGCGCTATGGCGGCAAGCGGCTGAACGCGCTGAGCCAGCAGGTCGGCCAGCACGGGCTGCTCGCGATGGTGGTGCTGCGGCTGGTGCCGGTCGCGCCGTTCACGCTGGTCAACCTGGTGGTGGGGGCCTCGCGCATCCGCTTTCGCGACTGCCTGCTCGGCACGCTGATCGGCATGACGCCGGGCATCGTGATCTCCGCCTCGCTGGTCGACCGCATCGCCGCGGTGGCGCGCAATCCGAACCCGCTGACGGTGGCGTTGCTGCTGCTGGTGCTGCTGATCCCGTTGAGCGTGCTTTGGCTGCTGCGCCGGCGCCGGCGTGCGGATGCCGCGCAGGCCGCGCAGGCAGCGGAGGCAGCGGAGGCGGCCCAGGCCGCCAGGGAGGCCCAGGTCGCGCAGGCGATGCAGCCCGCGCAGACCGCCCAGGCGGTGCACCGCGCCGCCATCGGCGAACCCCGCCATGGAGGGCATGCATGAGTCGGATCTATCCATTTCGCGCCGGCGACCTCGCGCAGCCGGTCCCGCAGACCCCGCGGGAAGCGGCCGCCGCCGCGGCACCGGCGCAGTTCCTGGTGGCCAGCTACAACGTTCACGGCGGCATCGGCGTGGACGGGCGCTTCCTGCCGAAGCGGATCGCCGGCGTGCTGTCGGAACTGCAGGCGGACATCGTCGCGCTGCAGGAAGTCGAATCGCGCAGCACCGGCTTCGACATGCTGGCCTATCTGCGCGACGAAACCGGCTATCACGCGATTCCCGGGCCGACGCTGATCCGGCATGACGGCGAATATGGCAACGCGCTGCTGACGCGCTTTCCGCCGAGCCGGGTCCGGCAGATCGACCTGAGCGTGGGCCGCCACGAACCGCGCGGCGCGATCGACGCGACGCTGAGCTGTCCCGATGGCGTGCATGCCGCCCCGCTGCGGGTGATCGCCACCCATCTGGGGCTGTGGCCGGGCGAGCGCCGCATGCAGGTGCGCCGGCTGCTGACGTCGCTGGCCGAACAGCCGGGCGTGCCCACCGTGCTGCTGGGCGACGTCAACGAATGGTTCCTGTGGGGCCGGCCGCTGCGCTGGCTGCATGCGTACTTCGACGGGGCGCCGCACGTGCCCACCTTCCCGTCACGGATGCCGGTGCTGGCGCTGGACCGCCTGTGGTGCTGTCCGCGCTCGGTGCTGGCCTCGGTGTCGAGCCATCGCAGCCCGCTGGCGCGGATCGCCTCGGACCATCTGCCGCTGCTGGCGCGGCTGCATGCGCGGCAGGCCGTGCCGGCGGCCATGTCGTCCGCCGCGGTGGCCGACGAGGAGGCCGATCTGGCCAGGCAGGCCGATCAGCCGTCGCGGTAGGCGTCCAGGCGGTTGTACAGCGTTTTCAGGCTGATGCCGAGCGCCTGCGCGGCGCGGCGCTTGTCGCCGTCGAAGCGGGCCAGCGTGGCCAGGATCAGGCCGCGCTGCGCATCGGCCAGCGTGGTGCCGATCCGCACGTTCAGCACGCCGTCGGCGGCGGTGGGCAGCGGCGGTTGCGAGGCGATGTTCGGGTTCGGCAGTTCGATCACGCGGTCGGCCAGGATGAAGGCGCGATAGACCGTGTTGCGCAGCTCGCGCACGTTGCCCGGCCAGCCGTACTGGCACAGACGCTCCAGCGCGCTGGCCGAGAACACCTTGTCGGCGCCCTCGGCGGCGTTCAGCTCGGCCAGGAAATGCTTGGCCAGCGGCACGATGTCCTCGCGCCGTTCGCGCAGCGGCGGGATATGCAGCGGCACCACGGCGAGCCGGTACAGCAGGTCCTCGCGCAGCACGCCGCTGCGCACGGCCTCGAGCGGATCGCGGTTGGTCGCCGAGACGATGCGCACGTCGCAGACCACCTGGGCGTCGCCGCCGACGCGATGGAAGGTGCGCGTCTCCAGCACCCGCAGCAGCTTGATCTGCATGTCGGGCGCCATTTCGGTGACCTCGTCCAGAAACAGCGTGCCGCCGTGCGCCTGCTCGAAATAGCCGGCCTTCTGCTGCATCGCGCCGGTGAAACCGCCCTTTTCGTGGCCGAACAGTTCCGATTCGATCAGGGTCGGGGCGATCGCGCCGCAGTTGACGGCGACGAAGGGCTTGCCGCGCCGGTTGCTGCGCTCATGTATCGCGCGGGCCACCAGTTCCTTGCCGGTGCCGCTTTCGCCGACGGCCAGCATCGGCACGTCGGTGGCCGCGACGCGGGGAATCTGTTCGAGCAGCCGGCGCATCGCCGGCGAGGTGCTGCGCCATAGCAGCGCAAAGTCGTCGCGCGCCGGCCCGTGGCCGCCATCCTCGCGTGGGTGGTCCCGCGCGGGTTCCCGATGACGGGAGCGCGTCGTGTCCGGCAGATCGTTCGAGGTGCTGGTCGACATGTAGCGAAAGGCGGAGCGGAAATAAAGACAGGCGGTCGGCGGAGGTGGACGCGGGTGGCGGCAGCGCGGTCCACGGCTTCGCGAGAGCCGCAATGCGGCTCGCGTAACGCAATGCTAGCTTGCGATCGGGGTGGCCACCATTGCTGTTTGTCCGACAAGCCGGTCCGGCGCGGGCGGCGGCCGATGTCAGACTAACACCGGTATGGCTGCGCTTGCCGCTTGCATAGAATGGGGTCTATTCAGGGCAGCAACGCCCGCCGCGGCCCAATCCCGCGGCGCCTGTCTCATTTCCACCATCCGGTCAAGGGTTTCAGCGGCCGGCATCAGTCAAGCCTATGCCTCACATCCTGATCGTCGACGACGACGAGAACACCTGTGCAGCGCTGGCCGAGATCGCCGCGGCGGAGGGCTTCACCGCGGCCACCGCGGGCGACCTGCGCGAAGCGTGCCTGCAGATCGGCTGGCAGATGCCCGATGCGGTGCTGGCCGACCTGAAGCTGCCAGACGGCGACGGCAAGGATCTGTTCAACGAGGTCGGCTCGGCCGGCGTCGACATCATCCTGATGACCGGCTACGCCAGCGTCGAGAGCGCGGTCGAGGCGCTTCGCTTGGGCGCCACCGACTATCTGGTCAAGCCGATCAATGTCGCGCGCCTGCAGACGGTGCTCAAGCGCATCGCGACCACCGGCGACCTGAAGGCCGAGGTGCGCTCGCTGCGCGGCGAACTGCGCCGTTACGGGCGCTTCGGCCGGCTGCTGGGCAGTTCGGAGGCGATGCAGGCGGTCTATGACCAGATCAGCAAGGTCGCCCCCACCGAGGCCACCGTGCTGCTGGTCGGCGAGAGCGGTACCGGCAAGGAGCTGGCCGCGCAGACCGTGCACGAGCTGTCGCCGCGCCGGCGCCAACCTTTCCTCGCCGTCAACTGCGGCGCGATCTCGCCGAACCTGATCGAGTCGGAGATGTTCGGCCACGAGCGCGGCAGCTTTACCGGGGCCGAGCGCCAGCACAAGGGCTATTTCGAGCGCGCGGCCGGCGGTACGCTGTTCCTCGACGAGATCACCGAGATGCCGATCGAGCTGCAGGTCAAGCTGCTGCGCGTGCTCGAGGCCGGCACCTTCATGCGCGTGGGGACCAACCGCGAGCTGCGCGCCGACGTGCGCGTGGTCGCGGCGACCAACCGCAATCCGGAGGAGGCGGTTGCCGAAGGCAAGTTGCGGGCGGACCTGTATCACCGCCTCAACGTATTCCCGATCGAACTGCCGCCGCTGCGCACGCGCGGCGACGACGTGGCGCAGCTGGCCGGGGCCTTCCTCGATCAGCTCAACGCGGAGCACGGCACGCAGCGCCGCTTCGGTCCCGAGGTGCTGGCCAATCTGCGGCTGCATTCGTGGCCCGGCAATGTGCGGGAGCTGCGCAACTTCGTGCAGCGCGCCTTCATCATGGCGGAGGACGACGTCATTGCCGAATCGCCGGTGCCGCTGCAGGCCGCGGCCTCGCAGGTGCCCGCCACCGCGATCGTCACGGTGCCGGTCGGCATGTCGCTGGCCGACGCCGACCGCGAGCTGATCTTCGCCACGCTGGAGCAGTGTGCCGGCGTCAAGAAACACGCCGCTGAAATCCTGGGCATCAGCCTGAAGACCCTGTACAACCGGCTCGAGGAATATGCGGCCGGCGGCAAGCTGCCGGAGTCGTTCAAGACCTCCGGCAATGGCGCCAACAATGGAGCCGGCAGCGGCGCCAACAGCGGCGCGCACGACCGTCCGCCCGCCACCAGCTGAAGCGACAGGAACCCATCCCGCCCGCCCACCACCGCCGAAGCCTCGAGCTGGCCCGAGCTATGCTTCGGCTCGGAAATCCGGCCCGCCGCAACGGCGCGGCGACCCTGAGATGACCCTAACATTCATGTCCAAGCGACCTCTCCCCTCCAGCCGCGCCGATGCGGAAAACGGTGGCCAATCCGGCGGGGCGGGCACCGAGCACTGGGTGCCGGCGACTGTCGATGCGACTTCCGAGATGACGACGCTGATCGACCAGGTATCGCACGACCTGCGCTCGGCGCTGAACGGCGTCCAGAGCTGGGCTTATGTGCTGGACCACTCGCTGGACGCGCCCACCGCGCCGGTGCAACGCGCGCTGGCGGGGTTGCGTACCGCCATGCAGCAGCAGGTCATGCTGATCCAGCATATGGAAGAGGCGGTGCGGCTGCTGGCCGACGAGACCGAGCCGCAATGGGAGGCGATCGATCTTGCCGCCGCGATGGCGCAGGCGATGGACGCGGTCAAGCCGGCCGCCGAATCGCGCCGCGTCACCTTGGCCGACGTGCTGGTGCACGACGGCGAGGGCAGCCGCGGCGACGCTTTCGTGCAGGCGGACCCGCGCCGGCTGGAGCCGATGCTGCGCCATCTCGTGTTGCATTGCCTGAAGCAGGCACGCAATGGCGACACCATCGATGCGCATCTCGAACCGGCGGACGACCATGTGAAGCTGCGCCTCACCGAAAGCCGCACGACGGCCGAGCGCATCAAGGAACGCCTGTCGGTGCTGTCCGAGTTCTTCCGGCGCGATGTCGGCAACGACGGCGCCGCGCCGGCGCGGCAGAGTTCCGCGCTGCTGCTGGCGCGCCGCATGGCGGAGCTGCATGGCGCCACGCTCGGCGCCGAGCCGTCGACGCAGTGCGAGCAGGACGGCGAGAGCGCCTGCATCGCGGTCACCTTCCCGCGCGTGCCGCCGGCGGCCGCTGCGGCGGGCCTCGAGGCGCCTTCCGTACCGCCTTCCCTGCCACCTTCGGGGCCTTCCGACGGCGCCTGATCCCGCGTTTTCCGGTCTTCTTTTCACTCCCTTTCACCCCCGCCCGCCGGGCGTTTGCGGCGCAAGTACTTTTTACGTGCGATGCACTTTGTGCAACGCTCGTTGCTGTCGTATGCGCCGCTTGCGCGCACGTCCCGCCATCTCGCCTTCTGGCCCGTCGCTTGCATCTGTTTCGCTATTCCAATCGAGCAGGAGCCGATGATGCAGAAGGCCAAGACCGCGACCCCCTCCGCCCATGGAACCGCCGCCAAGTCTGCTTCCGCCAGCGCGGCGAAGCCGAGCAAGCAGAAGAGCGCCGCGCAGCCGGACGACGAAAAGCAGAGCAGCGCGTGCACCTATCAGCAGGCCGTCGACGAATCGGTGGAGATGACCTTCCCGGCCAGCGATCCGATTTCGCCGAGCGCCGCCATGCATGCCGAGAAGGAGACCAGCACCGACGTGGACGACACCGACTGGGAGATCGAACCGGGCAGCGCGCATCAGCCCGAGGGCGCACGTCCCGCGGCGGAGCGCAAGGGCGCAGCGGGCAAGGATGGCGCGAAGGCTTCGGGCGACAAGGACGAAAAAAGCGAAAAGGCCGACAAGGGCGCGAGCGGTAAAGCCGCTGGAACGAAGACCGGCGCCACCGCCAGGTCCAAGGGCAAGTCCTGATGCCAGCCGGGCTGGCGTCGCGACCGTCGAACGCCATGCCGAATCCGATTGCCGATCCATCGCTCGCCAGGCGGGTGTCTGCCAACCGATTCGAAGGAGCCAGCATGTCCCTGATCATCGCCGGACGATTTGATACGTTCGCCCAGGCCGAGGCGGCGGCGGGCCAGTTGTTTGCCCGCGGTTTCGCCGAGGACGACGTGACCCTGTTCTTCGTCAATCCCCCGGGACAGCATGGACGCTTCCCGCTCGGCGGCGACGTGGCGGTCGACGCGGGTACCCGCAAGGCGGGGGCCGGCGCGGGCCGCGGCATCGTGTTCGGCGCCATCGCCGGTGCCGTGATCGGCGCGGTGGCGCTGGCGCTGATGCAGGCCTCCGTGCTGGTGCTGGCGCTCGCCACGGGTCTGGGCGCCTATCTGGGTTCGCTGGTCGGCGCGCTGTCGATGACGCGCGATCCCGACCGGGTATCGAACGCGCCCGATCCCGATCGCCAGGTCAAGACCGAGCGCGATGCCGGCGTGCTGCTGGCCGTGCACGTCAATCCCGATACGCGCGAGACGGCCGCCGAGGTATTGCGCCAGGCCGGCGCCAAGGACGTCGAACGCGCCTACGGGCGCTGGAGCGAAGGCCGCTGGGTCGATTTCGACCCGCTCGCGCCGCCGGTGCCTGCAAGCCGTCCGTGACGTGTGCCATGCCGTGTGCCATGCCGTGTGCCATGCCGCGTGCCATGCCGATCCATGCCGATCCATGCCGCTGCCGCACGATCATGACGATCCGGCCGCGACGATGAAGGGGCGCGAGGGCGCCATTGTGTCAACCGACAACCGAAGCAGGAGTCGCCAATGAACCCACTGGACAGAGACCCGCGCGATCCGCGAGACATCCGGGACCCTCGCGATCCCCGCGATCCCCGCGATCCGCGTGACCTGCGCGATCCGACGGCGGCGCGCGCGCCCGCGGGCGCGACCATCGTCGGCGATGTCGACACCAATGCGAGCGGGCCCGGCCCCTTCGTGATGGCGGCCGATACGCTCGAAGGCAACAGCGTGATCGGGCCCGCCGGCGAGGATCTCGGCACCATCGACCACATCATGCTGGACGTGCAGGGCGGCCGTGTCGCCTATGCGGTGCTGTCGTTCGGCGGCTTCCTCGGCATCGGCGAGAAGCTGTTCGCGGTGCCATGGTCGGCGCTGACGCTCGATACGCGGCGCAAGTGTTTCGTGCTGGGCGTCGACAAGGACAAGCTCAAGGCCGCGCCCGGCTTCGACAAGGACCACTGGCCGGCGATGGCGGACCCGCAATGGGCCACCAGCATTCACCAGTACTACGGGACCTCGCCGTACTGGAAGGAGGACTCGTACGATCCGTGGGCGTGATGGCGTTGTAGTGCTATGCCCGCTTGCGCTGCGGGCTGCTGCGCGATCCGCTGTCGGTGCTGGCCGTACTGGCCCGCCTGGCGGCGGATTTCTTCGTTGAAGCCGGCGCCTTGCCGGACTTGGCCGCGCTCTTGCGGCTGCTTGCCGGCTTGGCTTCCTGCCTGGATCCTTTGCCGTCCTTGGCCTCGGCTCGAGCGCGGGAGGTGGATTTGCGGGCGGTCTTGCGAGCGCCCGTGGCGCGCTTGCGCGGCGCCTCGCGCGGCGCGTCGTCGTCTTCCCGCTGGTCCGCTTCCTCGCCCTGCGTGTCCTGGCCCGCTTCCGAGCGCGTACCGCCGCGGCCGCCACGGCGTTTGATGCTTTCCTTGAGCAGCGCCATCATGTCGATCACCTCGGCCGACTTGCGCGGCTCCCCGCTGTCCGGCTCGGCCGGCGTCAGCAGGTGCGTCTTGCCTTCGGCGATCTTCCCTTCGATGCGCTCCATCAGGTCGTCGCGATAGGTATCGCGATAGGCCTCGGGGTTCCAGTCCTCCTGCATGTCCTCGACCAGCCGGGTCGCCATCTCGATCTCGCGCGGGCTGACGCCCTGCTGCTTGCCGGTGCTCTTGGGCAGCTTCAGCTCGTCCATCGGCAGCACCTCCTCGGCCCAGCGCATGGTGTTGAGCACCAGCGCATCGCCGAGCACCAGCACCGCCGCCAGATGCTGGCGGTTGTGGATCACCACCAGGGCCAGGGCCGCGCGCCCGGTGTGGCGCAGGGTCTCGCGCAGCAGCGCATAGCCCTTCTCGCCGCGCCGGTCCGGCTCGAGATAGTAGGGCGTCTCGAAGTAGTACGGCGGGATCTGGTCGGCCTGCACGAAGCTGACGATATCGACGGTCTGCGTCGCCTCGACGTTGGCCTGGCGGAAGTCCTCCGGCGACAGCAGCACGTATTCACCTTTCTCGTACTGGTAGCCCTTGACGATATGGTCCTTGTCGACCGGTTTGCCGGTCTTCTTGTTGATGCGCTGATAGCCGACCGGCGCCATGTCGCGCTCGTCGAGCCAGTCGAAGTCGAGCGCGTTGTCGCGCGCGGCCGCCTTCAGCACGACCGGGATGTTGACCAGGCCAAAGGAAATGGCGCCTTTCCAGATGATGCGGGGCACAGGGAAACTCCGGATCTTGGTTCTTCGACCGCAGGCGAGGGCGGACGCGTGCCCTCAGGCGCGCTGGGGCGGGGGCGGCGGCACGTCGCCGGGGGGCGGGTCGATGACCGGCTCATGCGGATCGATCGGCGGCACCTCGGGTTCGGGCGTGGTCGGCGGCTGGTCCGGGGTTTGATCCGGTTCTGGCGTGGTATGCATGCGTTTCTCCATCGAAGAGGTCGGCCCGGAGGAGGCCGGACCGGTGCCCGTGCTGCCGTCGGCCGGATGCCCCAATGGCGAATGCAGGGGCGGCGGCGTGCCGGCGGCGGTATTGGCCACGGTACGCGCATCGGTACGCCCCTCGCTGCGGCCATCCGTGCGGCCGTCCGTCCGGCCATCGGAGCGGCATTCGTCGAGCAGGCGCGACAGCACCTCCAGATCGACCGGCTTGGTCAGGTGGTCGTCGAAGCCGGCCGCCTGCGTGCGCAGCTTGTCGCCGGGCTGGCCGTAGCCGGTCAGCGCCACCACCTTCATCGCCTGCAGCTCCGGTATCGCACGCAGCCGCTGCGCGATCTCGAAGCCGTCCATGCCCGGCATGCCCAGATCGAGCAGCACCAGCTCGGGCTTGTACTTGACCGCGCGCACGATCGCAGCGGCGCCGTCGAGCGCAGTGATCACGGTATGGCCCAGCGCTTCCAGCGTCATCGCCATCGCCTCGAGGGCGTCGACGTTGTCGTCCACCACCATCACGGTGCGCGGCTTGCCGGCCGGCGCCTGCCGTCCGCCCAGCGTCGGCTGCCAGCTGCGCCACGGCTGCATCGGCAGCTGCACGATGAAGCTGCTGCCATGACCGGGCCCGTTGCTCTGCACCGACAGCTGGCCGCCATGCATGCTGACCAGCCGATGGACCAGCGACAGGCCGATGCCGGGGCCATTGCCGCCGGCCACGGCGATATTGCCGTTGGCGCCGTCGCGCTCGAAGGTCTCGCGCAGGCCCTGCAGCCGTTCGGGCGACAGCCCGGTGCCGTTGTCGGTGATCCGGATGGTGACCATGCCCTGATCCGCCTGCGCCTCGATCGACAGCAAGCCATCGGGCGGCGTGTACTTGGCCGCGTTGTTCAGCAGGTTGCCGAAGATCTGGGTCAGGCGCACCAGGTCGCCGCGCACCGGCATCGGCCCCTCGGGCACCGACAGGCGCAGCTGATGGTTGCGCGACTCGATCAGCGGCCGGACTGTCTCGACCGCGGTGTTCAGCGCGGAACGCAGCTCGACCAGGTCGTCGCGCAGCGTGATGGTGCCGCGCGTGAAGCGCGAGATGTCGAGCAGATCGTCGACCAGCCGGGTCAGGTGATAGAGCTGGCGGGCGATGATGTCGCGCGCCTTGAAGCTGTCCTCGCGCGACGGCGCGCAGTGCATCAGCAGATCGGCGGCGCTGCGCATCGGCGCGAGCGGGTTGCGCAGCTCGTGCACCAGCATCGCGAGGAAATCGTCCTTGCGGCGTTCTTCCTCGCGCAGCATCTTCTCGGCACGCTTCTGCTGCGTGATGTCCTCGCACACGCCGACCACGCGGTAGAACTCGCCGCTGGCGTTGTTGACCGGGAAGGCGCGCGCGCGGACGTCGCGCGTCTGGCCGTCGGCATGGATCAGCGCGAATTCCAGATCCATATGGCCGTCGCGCAGCATCGCCTCGCAGGCCGCCTGCACGCGTTCCCGGTCGGACTCCGCGACCCAGCCGAAGCAGGCGTTGCCGTGCTGATGCAGGTCTTCCACCGGACGGCCGGTCAGCGTGACGAAGGCCGGGCCGACGAACAGGAACTTGCGCTCCTGCGGATCGAAGATCCACAGCACATCGGACAGGTTGTCGGCCAGCTGGCGGAACAGGAACTCGTTGTCGCGCAGCGCCTGCGAGGTACGGTGGTAGGCCTCCTCCGCCCGCCGCAGCCGCAGCAGCGCCTTGACGCTGGACACCAGTTCCTCCGGCTCGACCGGCTCCACCAGATAGCTGTCGGCGCCATGGTCCAGCGCCTCGACGCGGTAGCGCGGATCGCTGGCCGAACCGGACGTATGCAGGATCAGCGTGCGGCAGCTTTGCGGATCGTCCTTGATGATGCGGCAGACGTCCAGGCCGTCGATGTCCGGCAGCTTCATGTCCAGCAGCACCAGGTCCGGCGCATAGCGGCGCACCAGCGACAGCGCCGACTCGCCGGTCGAGGCTTCGAGCACCGCGTAGTCCGCGCGGCGCAGGATGCGGCTCTTGATGTAGCGCGAGCCCTCGTTGTCGTCGACCACCAGCACCAGCGGCCGCTTGTCGCGGGAATCGGACGACGTTCTGGTTTCGATCGGACTCATGCTGTCCTCGCCATGGGCAGGCATGCGGGGTGGCAAGGGGGCGGCAGGTCGGTTTTTGCGTTCGGCGCGACCCCGCGGCCGACGTGGTTTGTAATAATTTTCCAATCTAGCTCTCCAACACTTGTAGTTGATGCAAAGCCACTTTTGGCCCGGAAAAGGCCAGATAAAGTGACTTTAACGGCGCTGCACTTCGCCGGAGTGGGCCTCCGCGCTCGGCGCGGTGCCACCGTGCGGGCCACTGGGCCGGACCTCGGCGGCCTTCTGCGAGACGTCGCCGGGCTGCGTGGTGCCGGACGGCTGCGCGCCCTTGCCGAAGCGGGCGGCAATCTGGTCCTGCACGCGCGTCAGCGCGTCGGCCTGCTGTTTGGCCGCTTCGGCCTCCTTGGCCTTGCGTTCGTCGGCGGCGCGCTGCTGTTCGGCGCTGGGGGCCGGCAGGCGGGCCTGCGCGGGCGCCCAGGCGAGCGCCGTCATCAGCGCCAGGGCGGCATAGTGGGCAATGCGGATCGTGGTCCGAGGGGTTGTCATGGTGGCTCCCGGTTCGTGCTTGCGTCGTCATTCCGTCACGCGCCCGCCGCGGCAATGCGCGGACGCATGTGTCCGAAGTGGCAAGAACCATGCCCTCCTTTGTCCGACACGGAGTGGCCGCATGATGCACTGCGGGGGGCAGCACGGCGGCGGGCGGGCCGGTCCGCCGCGTTCAGCCGTTGCCCAGGCGCCGGATTGCCGCGGTCAGCGTCTGCCGCGTGCTGCCGTAGTCCGCCCAGGGATCGGCGTGCTCGGTCTCCTCGATGCGCGCCAGGGCGTTGGCGATGGTCCACTGGGCGCCGGAGCGCAGCGAGGGCAGTTCGTCCCAGCTGCACGGGATCGACACGCCCAGGCCGGGCCGGGCGCGCGCCGAGAAGGCGGCGACCGTGGTGGCGCCGCGCCCGTTGCGCAGGTAGTCAATGAAAATCTTGCCGACGCGGTTGCGCGGCCCGCTCTTGGAGACGAAGCGCTGCGGGATGGTCCTTGCCATATGCACGACCAGCTGCTGGGCAAAGTCCTTGACCTCGTCCCAGCCGAGCCGCCGGGCGATCGGCACCACCACGTGCAGGCCCTTGCCGCCGCTGGTCTTCAGGAAGGCTGTCAGCTCGAGTTCGTCGAGCATGCCCTTGGTCAGCGCGGCGGCCTCGACCACATGCTTCCACGGCACGCCCTCGCCGGGGTCGAGGTCGAAGATCACGCGATCGGGCTTCTCGATCTGGCGCTTGTCGGCGTTCCAGGTGTGGAACTCGATCACGTTGAGCTGCGCCGCGGCGACGATGCCGGTCTCGCTGGCGATCTCGATCATCGGCGGGTGGCCCGGCCATAGCGACGGATCGAGCCGGTTGACGCCGGCGATATTGAAGGTCTCGGCATGCTTCTGGAAGAACAGCTCGCCGCCGACCCCCGACGGGCCGCGCAGCACCGCCAGCGGGCGGCCGCGCAATTCCGACAGCATGCGCGGCGCCACCGCTTCGTAGTAGCGCACCAGATCGCCCTTGGTCGCGCCGGTCGACGGATCGATGACGCGGTCGGCATGGCTGACGCGAACGTTGCCGATCTGTTCGCGGCCGGAGGAGGCCTTCGTCCGGGCCGGTTTGGCCGGTGGCGTGGCATCCGCTGTCTCGGCCTGGGCGGCCTTGGCAGCCTTTCCTCTGGCCTTCGCCGGCTTGTCTTCGGCCTTGCGTTCGGCCCTGTCCTCCGCCTTGCCCCTCGACCCCGCCGATTTGGCCCGGCCCTCGCTTTTGTCCACTGTCTTGCCCGGTGCGGGCATCGCCTTCTCCTTGCCGATCGCGCTGGCGCTCTTGTCGGACCGCAGGCCATGGAACACCGCATGGCGGATCAGGCCATCGCGCGTCCACGAGCCGAACGACACCTCGGCGACCGCCTTGGGCCGAACCCAGATGCCCTTCACCCCCTTGGCGATCGCCGGCATCCTGTCGAACGGCGAGGCATCGGTGCGCAGGGCGTCGAGCTTGGCCCGGATCGTATCGAGCGTCCGCACATCGAAGCCGGTGCCGACCTTGCCGGCATAGACCAGCCGTCCAGCCTCGTCGTGAATGCCCAGCAGCAGGGCCCCAAGGCCATTGCGGGTGCCCTTGGGCTCGGTAAAGCCGCCGATCACGAACTCCTGCCGCTCGCTGCATTTGAGCTTGATCCAGTTTGGCGAGCGCGCCGAGACATAGGGCGCATCGACGCGCTTGCCGATCAGCCCCTCGAGCCGCAGCCGGCAGGCCGCGCTGAGGATTTCCTCGGGGCCGGCCTCGAAGCTCTCGCTGAAGCGCAGATGCGCCGAGACGTTGTGCTCCTCGAACACCCGCCGCAACAGGTCGCGGCGCTCGACCAGCGCCACCTGCCGCAGATCGTGGCCGGCATAGTAGGGGACGTCGAACACGAAGAACTGGATGGCGTCGGTGCGGTCGCTGTCGAAGGCGTTCTGCAGCGCCTGGAAGTCGGTGCTGCCGTCCTTGTCGACGATGACGATCTCGCCGTCGAGCCAGGCCGACGGCAGATTGAGCGTGCCGAGCTCGCGCGCCAGTGTCTTGAGCTTCGACGTCCAGTCGTGGCCGTTGCGCGTGAACAGCTTGACGTCGGCGCCGTCGATGCGGGCCAGCACGCGATAGCCATCGAACTTGACCTCGTAGACCCAGTTCTGCGCATCGGCGGGCGGCCCTTGCACCAGCGTCGCCAGTTGCGGCGCGAGCGTCAGCGGCAGCGCGGCGCGGCGCGCGCCCGGTGGAAGCTGGATGGCGCCGGTCGCGGACCGCTTGTTGCCGGCGGTCTTGCTGTCGGCCGCCGATTTGCCCGAGGCTGTTTTCTTCGCGGCTTTCGTCGATGCGCCGGCGGCGGATTTCGTCGCCGTCCTGGTTGCCGTCCTGGTTGCGGTCTTCGTCGCGGTCTTCGACACCGCCTTTGTTGACGCCTTGCGCGCGATCTTGCCGTCCGGCTCCAGCGCGCCGCCGCCCAGCACACTGTCCGGCATCGCCTCGGTGATATCGAACTCCGCGGCCGGCCGCGCCGCGTCGTCGCGTTCCTTGATCAGCAGCCACGGTTCCTGCCGCTCGTCCCGGACGCGCATGCGCACCAGCGTCCAGGCCCCATGCAGCTTCTCGCCCTGCAGCTCGAACTTGAGTTTGCCGTCGCGATAGCCCTGATGCGGATCGCCGATCGGTATCCAGGTGCCGCGGTCCCAGACGATCACGGTGCCGGCGCCGTACTGCTTTTCGGGGATCACGCCCTCGAAGTTCGCATATTCGAGCGGGTGGTCCTCGACATGGACGCTCATCCGTTTGTCGGCCGGATCCAGGCTCGGACCCTTGGGAATGGCCCAGCTCTTGAGCGTGCCGTCGAGCTCCAGACGGAAGTCGTAGTGCAGGCGGCGCGCCGCGTGCTTCTGCACGACGAAGGACAGTCCCTCGCTCGCTTTTGGCTTGGCGCGCCTGGCCAGCGCACGGCCGGCCG
>NZ_JCBAJO010000114.1:0-15279 GCF_059772245.1 Cupriavidus sp. R6-3 | reverse complement strand
AGGCAGCGGCGCAGGGCCAGAGCCCGGCCGCGACGCCGGCGCCGGGCGATGCCGACACCAACAACCCGGCGCTGCATCCGCAGCAGCCGTTCTCGGGCATCGCCTCGCAGAACATTTTCGACGTGCCCGAGCGCGACATCGCCGCCGAGGCGCGCGAGCAGCAGAGCCGCACGCGCACGCAGCCGGGCAACAACGCCCCGGTCTGGCGCGAGATCAATTCGGACCAGCGCCACTACAGCAGCCTGCCCGACAAGGAAGCCGGCGTGCTGATCCTGCGTACCGGCCAGGAATGGCGGCTGTTGCGCAATGGCGTGATCACGGTCTGGGGCGGCTGGCTGCTGGTGCTGGTGCCGGCCGTGATCCTGGCCTTCTTCGTCTGGCGCGGCACCATTCCGCTGAAGTCGGCGCCGACGGGCCGCATGATCGAGCGCTTCACGCCGCTGGAGCGCATCGTCCACTGGACCATGGCGATCGCCTTCGTGGTGCTGGCGGTGTCGGGCATCGTGATGCTGTTCGGCAAGCATTTCCTGCTGCCGATCATGGGCCATACGCTGTTCGGCTGGCTGACCTATCTGCTGAAGAACGTCCACAACATCGTCGGACCGGTCTTCACGCTGTCGCTGATCGTCGGCTTCGTGATCTTCGTGCGCGACAACCTGCCGTCGCGCGACGACATCCGCTGGCTGACCAGCCTGGGCGGCATCGCCAGCGGCAAGCATGTGCCGAGCGGCCGCTTCAATGCCGGCGAGAAGGGCTGGTTCTGGGTCGGCGTGTTCTTCCTTGGGCTGCTGATCTCGGCCTCGGGCTTCGTGCTCGACAAGATCGTGCCGGGCCTGGACTACTACCGCACCACGATGCAGCTGGCCCATATCGTCCACTCGATCGCCGCGATCGTGATGATGGCGATGGCGTTCGGCCATATCTACATGGGCACGATCGGCATGGAAGGCGCCTACCGCGCGATGCGCGACGGCTATGTCGACGAGGCCTGGGCGAAGGAGCACCACGAGCACTGGTACGACGACGTCCGCTCGGGCAAGATCCCGGCGCAGCGTTCCACGCCTTCGCGCCGCCAGCCGGAACGGCGGCCCGCGCCCGGCGAGGCGTAAGCGCTGCCGTACCGGCGTTGTCGGGGAAAGGGCCGGGATGAGCGCTACAATGCATGCTCGACATCACCGTGACAGGAGGTTCGGCATGAAGCGTATTCTTTTCGGTCTGGTGGCAAGCGCTGCGTTGGCAGCGTGTTCGCAGATGGAGCATCTGGGACACAAGATGGGCGGCGGAGCGACGGCGGAACGCGCGGTTGCCCCGCTGACCGCCAAGAGCGGCACCAATACCCAGGGCACCGTCACCTTCACCCAGCATGGCGATCATGTGATGGTGCTGGCGGACGTGACCGGCCTGCCGCCGAATTCGGTGCATGGCTTCCACGTCCACGAGAAGGGCGACTGCTCGGCCCCCGACGCGATGAGCGCCGGCGGCCATTTCAACCCGACCGGGAAGCCGCACGGCTCCGTCAATACGTCGGACCACCATGTCGGCGACATGCCGAACCTGACCGCCGACGCCAACGGCCGCGCGCGGGCAAGCTTCCAGCTGACCAGCATGACCGTCGCGCCCGGCCCCAACAGCATCGTCGGCCGTGCCGTGGTCGTGCACAAGGACCCCGACGACTACAAGACCCAGCCCACCGGCAATTCGGGCGGCCGCATCGCCTGCGGCGTGGTGGTCAAGTCCTGACTGACCTGACCTGACCTGACCTGACCGGCGCGGCCGGCGCCGTGGTCCGCCGTGGCTCACCACGCGGGCCAGCCAGGCGCCGGTCCCGCCTCGATGTTTTCGATTTCCCCGTACCCATGTCCCTGCGTCCCGAACTGAGCCAAGCCGCCGTCCCGCTGATCGAGGAGGTCGAGGTGGTCGACGAGCAGGGCCGCGTGCGCTCCGCCTTCCTGCCGGGCGAGCGGCCGCTGACGGTCTATCTGGACAAGCGCGAGCTGGTCACGCTGATGACGCTGGGCGGCGCCCCGGAGGCGCTGGTGCTGGGCTATCTGCGCAACCAGCGGCTGGTCGAATCGATCGAGGACATCGCCGCGATCCAGGTCGACTGGGAAACCGAGTCGGCCGCGGTGACCACGCGCGGCGGGGTCGACCGGATCGAGGAGCGCACCGCGCGCAAGATCGTCACCACCGGCTGCGGCCAGGGCACGGTATTCGGCTCGCTTCTCGACGAGGTCGACCAGATCCGGCTGCCCGACGACGCAGTGCTGGACCAGCAGACCCTCTACAGCATCATCGACACGATCCGGCTGCAGCAGTCGGTCTACAAGCAGGCCGGCTCGGTGCACGGCTGCGCGCTGTTCCAGGGGCGCGAGCTGCTGATGTTCATCGAGGACGTGGGCCGCCACAACGCGGTGGACGCGATCGCCGGACGGATGTGGCTGGAGGGAATGGACGGCGCCGACAAGGTGTTCTACACCACCGGCCGCCTGACCTCGGAGATGGTCATCAAGGGCGCGCAGATGGGCATCCCGTTCCTGCTGTCGCGCTCGGGTGTCACGCAGATGGGCTACCAGATGGCCAAGCGCGTCAACATGACGCTGTTCGCGCGCTGCACCGGCAAGCATTTCCTGCTCTATACGGGCCGCCAGCGCTTCCGCCACAGCGAGCCGCAGGCCGCGGTGGCGTAAGGCCGCTCTCCTCGCGCGCTCCCTTCCGCTCTCGCGTCCGCTGTCCTTCCGGCTTGCCCTTCGATACCCCGGCCTGCCTTGCCGGGCCGGCCGCGCTTTGGTTGTACAATGCGGCCCATTGCGCGCCATGCCGCCCGTTGCGGCGTTCCACTTCGCGGCGCTTCCCCCGTTTACCGCTACCTTATGAGCATCAAATCCGACAAGTGGATCCGCCGCATGGCGGAGCAGCATGGCATGATCGAGCCGTTCGAGCCGGGCCAGGTCAGGGAAATGGATGGCCGCAAGATCGTCTCCTATGGCACCTCCAGCTACGGCTACGACATCCGCTGCGCCGACGAATTCAAGATCTTCACCAACATCAACAGCACCATCGTCGACCCGAAGAACTTCGACGAAAAGTCGTTCGTCGACTTCAAGGGCGATGTCTGCATCATCCCGCCGAACTCGTTCGCGCTGGCCCGCACCGTCGAGTATTTCCGCATCCCGCGCAGCGTGCTGACGATCTGCCTGGGCAAGAGCACCTATGCGCGCTGCGGCATCATCGTCAACGTGACGCCGTTCGAGCCCGAGTGGGAGGGCTACGTGACGCTGGAATTCTCGAACACCACGCCGCTGCCCGCGAAGATCTACGCCGGCGAGGGCTGCGCGCAGGTGCTGTTCTTCGAGAGCGACGAGGTCTGCGAGACCTCGTACCGCGACCGTGGCGGCAAATACCAGGGCCAGCACGGTGTCACGCTGCCGAAAACCTGATTGCCCTACAATGCGGGCCAATGGCCCCGGGAACGCACCACACCCCGATTGCCGACGACCGACGGAGCGGCCCGACCGCTCCGCATGAATCTCCGAGCCACATGCCGCCGCGCGCCTGAACGCGGCCATGTGGCTCAAGTCCTTTTGCCTCTCTCTCCTTTCCGCGAGGACGCCCGATGAAATTCCGCTTCCCCGTCATCATCATCGATGAAGACTTCCGCTCCGAGAACATCTCCGGCTCGGGCATCCGTGCGCTGGCCCAGGCCATCGAGGCAGAGGGCATGGAGGTGATGGGCCTGACCAGCTATGGCGACCTGACCTCGTTCGCGCAGCAGTCCAGCCGCGCCTCGACCTTCATCGTGTCGATCGACGACGACGAGTTCGCCAGCGGCACCGACGAGCCGGAAGCGGCGGCGATCGAGAAGCTGCGCGCCTTCGTCACCGAGGTGCGCCGGCGCAATGCCAACCTGCCGATCTTCCTGTACGGCGAGACCCGTACCTCGCGCCATATCCCGAACGACATCCTGCGCGAGCTGCACGGCTTCATCCACATGTTCGAGGACACGCCCGAGTTCGTGGCCCGGCATATCATCCGCGAAGCCAAGGTCTACCTCGAATCGCTGGCGCCGCCGTTCTTCAAGGCGCTGATCGACTACGCGCAGGACAGTTCGTACTCGTGGCACTGCCCGGGCCACTCGGGCGGCGTCGCCTTCCTGAAGAGCCCGGTCGGCCAGGTGTTCCACCAGTTCTTCGGCGAGAACATGCTGCGCGCCGACGTCTGCAACGCGGTCGACGAGCTGGGCCAGCTGCTGGACCACACCGGACCGGTGGCGGCGTCCGAGCGCAATGCCGCGCGGATCTTCAACTCCGACCACATGTTCTTCGTCACCAACGGCACCTCGACGTCGAACAAGATGGTGTGGCACGCCAACGTGGCGCCCGGCGACATCGTGGTGGTCGACCGCAACTGCCACAAGTCGATCCTGCACGCGATCATGATGACCGGCGCGATTCCGGTGTTCCTGATGCCGACGCGCAACCACTACGGCATCATCGGTCCGATTCCGAAGAGCGAATTCGACCCGGAGACCATCCGCAAGAAGATCGCCGCGCATCCGTTCGCCAGCCAGGCAAAGAACCAGAAGCCGCGCATCCTGACGATCACGCAGGGTACCTACGACGGCGTGCTCTACAACGCCGAGCAGATCAAGGAGATGCTGGCGGCCGAGATCGACACGCTGCATTTCGACGAGGCCTGGCTGCCGCACGCGGCGTTCCACGATTTCTATCGCAACATGCACGCGATCGGGCGCGATCGTCCGCGCAGCAAGGACGCGCTGGTGTTCGCCACGCAGTCGACCCACAAGCTGCTGGCGGGCCTGTCGCAGGCCTCGCAGATCCTCGTGCAGGACTCGGAGACGCGCAAGCTCGACCGGTACCGCTTCAACGAGGCATACCTGATGCATACGTCGACCAGCCCGCAGTATTCGATCATCGCCTCGTGCGATGTGGCCGCGGCGATGATGGAAGCGCCGGGCGGCACCGCGCTGGTCGAGGAGAGCATCCAGGAGGCGCTGGACTTCCGCCGCGCGATGCGCAAGGTCGAGGGGGACTACGACGCCGGCAACAACGGCGACTGGTGGTTCAAGGTCTGGGGTCCGGAAGATCTGAACGAGGACGGCATCGGCGACCGCGAGGACTGGATGCTGAAGGCCAACGACCGCTGGCACGGCTTCGGCGACCTCGCCGACGGCTTCAACCTGCTGGACCCGATCAAGGCGACGATCATCACGCCCGGGCTCGATGTCGATGGTGAGTTCAGCGAGCGCGGCATTCCGGCCGCGATCGTCACCAAGTACCTGGCCGAGCACGGCATCATCATCGAGAAGACCGGGCTGTACTCGTTCTTCATCATGTTCACGATCGGCATCACCAAGGGCCGCTGGAACTCGCTGGTGACCGAGCTGCAGCAGTTCAAGGACGACTACGACCAGAACCAGCCGCTGTGGCGCGTGCTGCCGGAGTTCGTCGCGCGCTTCCCGCAGTACGAGCGGATGGGCCTGCGCGACCTGTGCGATGCCATCCACAGCGTCTACAAGGCCAACGACGTCGCGCGCGTGACCACCGAGATGTATCTGTCGGACATGGAGCCGGCGATGAAGCCGTCGGACGCCTGGGCGATGATGGCGCACCGCGAGATCGAGCGGGTGCCGGTCGACGATCTGGAGGGCCGCGTCACCGCGATCCTGCTGACGCCGTACCCGCCGGGCATTCCGCTGCTGATCCCGGGCGAGCGTTTCAACCGGACCATCGTCCAGTACCTGAAGTTCGCCCGCGAGTTCAACCAGCTGTTCCCGGGCTTCGAGACCGATATCCACGGCCTGGTGGCCGAGGAGATCGACGGCAAGCGCGTGTATTTCGTCGATTGCGTGAAGCAGACGGCTTGACGGCTTGACGGCGGCGGGGCGGTAAAGAAAAACGGCCGGCATGTAGATGCCGGCCGTTTTTTCCTGGTGCCGTCGTTCGGGCGTTTCGACTTGAGAGATTTCGGCTCGAACGATCCCGGCTCCAACTACTTCTTCTCGAACTCGAACACCGGTGCCGCCGGGCCGCTGTCGTTCGACTGGGCCGGCGCGCCTGGCGTCTCGAGCTGCGCGCCGCCGGGCAGCGTCGGCGCCTCGGGCGCCTCCGACGGCCCGGAAGGAGCGGGGCCGCCCGGTGCCGGCTGCGAGGGCTTGCCCAGGTCGATGTCCAGGCTGCGGGTGATGCTGCGGTCCTGCGCCTTCGCCTTGTCCGTGGTGACCAGGCCCGGGAAGATGATGATCAGCGCCACCATGATCAGCTGGATCACCACGAAGGGCACCGAGCCCCAGTAGATGTCCGAGGTCTTGACCGAGCGCGGCGCGACCGAGCGCAGGTAGAACAGCGAGAAGCCGAACGGCGGGTGCATGAACGAGGTCTGCATGTTGACCGCCAGCAGCACGCCGAACCAGATCAGGTCGATGCCCAGCTTGTCCGCCACCGGGCCGACCAGCGGCACCAGGATGAAGGCCAGCTCGAAGAAGTCCAGGAAGAAGGCCAGCAGGAAGAACAGGATGTTGACCGCGATCAGGAAGCCGGTCTGGCCGCCGGGCAGCGCCGTCAGCAGATGCTCGACCCACAGGTGGCCGTCGACGCCGTAGAACGTCAGCGAGAACACCCGGGCGCCGATCAGGATGAAGATCACGAAGGCCGACAGCTTCAGCGTCGATTCCATCGCCTGCCTGGTCAGGCCCAGGTTCAGCCGGCCCTTGATCAGCGCCAGCACCAGCGCACCGAGGGCGCCCATGCCGCCGCCTTCCGTCGGCGTGGCCACGCCGATGAAGATCGTGCCCAGCACCAGGAAGATCAGCGCCAGCGGCGGGATCAGCACGAAGGTCACCTTCTCGGCCATCTGCGACAGCAGATTGAGCTTGAGCACGCGGTTGATCACCGCCAGCACAAAGGCGAACGAGATCGCCGCGCCGATCGACACCACCAGCCGCTCGTCCAGCGGTCCGCCGGGGTTGTAGTTCAGGTCGACCACCACGCCGACCACCACGGCCAGCGCGGTGAGCACCAGCACCGAGGTCGAGCCGCTCTTGCCGCTGGGCTCGCGGAAGGTGCGCGCCTCCAGCGGCAGGGCTGGCGCCGAGGCCGGCTTGACCAGCGTCATCAGCAGCACGTACAGCATGTACAGGCCGGTCAGCACCATGCCGGGCACGAAGGCGCCCTTGTACATGTCGCCGACGGAACGGCCCAGCTGGTCGGCCAGCACGATCAGCACCAGCGAGGGCGGGATGATCTGCGCCAGCGTGCCCGACGCGGCGATCACGCCGGTCGCCAGCCGCTTGTCGTAGTTGTACTTGAGCATCAGGGGCAGCGAGATCAGCCCCATCGAGATCACCGAGGCCGCCACCACGCCGGTGGTCGCCGCCAGCAGCGCGCCGACGAAGATCACGGCATAGGCCAGGCCGCCGCGGATCGGGCCGAACAGCTGGCCGATGGTATCGAGCAGATCCTCGGCCATGCCGGATCGCTCCAATATCAGCCCCATGAAGGTGAAGAACGGGATCGCCAGCAGCGTGTCGTTCTCGATGATGCCGAACAGCCGGCTCGGCAGCGCCTGCAGCAGTTCGGGCGCCAGCAGGCCCAGCTCGATGCCGATGAAGGCGAACAGCAGCCCATTGGCCGCCAGCGCGAAGGCGATCGGAAAGCCCGACAGCAGGAAGACCACCAGGGAGCCGAACATGATCGGCGCCATGTTGTCGATCAGGAATTGCGTCATTGCGCGCCTCGCTTACGGGGTTGCCGGGGGACCGGAGCGGCCGCCATCGGCCAGCGCGGCGGCGTTTTCCGCGGGGCTGTGGCCGTGCTTGCGGAAGGCTTCGAACGGCAGTTCCCCCCTCAGGTAGGCGAAGCGCTTGATCAGCTCGGACAGGCCCTGCAGGATCAGCAGGAAGAAGCCGGCGACGATCAGGAACTTGGCCGGCCAGCGGATCAGGCCGCCGGCATTGCCCGACATTTCATGGCCGACGAAGGACAGCCAGAAGTAGGGGATCGACAGCCACAGGATGATCAGCGAGATCGGCAGCAGGAACAGCAGGATGCCGAAGATGTCGATCCAGACCTGGGTCCGCTCGGAGAAGCGTCCGGCGACCACGTCGATGCGCACATGCTCGTCCTTGCGCAGGGCGTACGGCGCGCCGAGCAGGAACACGGCGGCGAACATGTACCACTGCATTTCGAGCCAGGCGTTGGAGCTGATGCTGAAGGTGTAGCGAATGATGGCGTTGCCCGCGCAGACCAGTACGGCCAGCAGGATCAGCCATTTCGCCCACCTCCCGATGACATCGTTCACGGCGTCGATAAGCCGTGAGATCCTCATGAGGAGAGACATGTGAACGTCCTAGGGATGGGGAAAAACCGGGGTGGCGCGTCAGTTTACGGTTGAACCCCACGGCAAATCGCTAGGGTTAATCCCCAATTCGTCACTTTGTCTGCGTGGTTGTCTGCGTAGTCCGCACCAGAACAGGGCGGGTGGAGGGAGAGGCGGGGAGAGGCGGGAGAGGGAGATTCCCCACCAAGGTGGGGAGCGTCCCCGCGGGAAACGGGGACGCCGTGGTGCGCGGCGGACCGGCAGCCGATCCGCAAATCAGCAAATCAGCAAATCAGCAAATCAGCAAATCAGCAAATCGTCAGCTCAGCGGATCAACAGGTCTGCGAATCGGCAGATCCGCCGATCAGCCAAGTCATCGATCAGCCGGCCTTGCGCGCGGCCGCGATCGCGGCGCGCACCTGGTCCGGCGCGGTGCCGCCGATATGGTTGCGGGCGGCGACCGAGCCTTCCAGGGTCAGCACGCCGTGGACATCGTCGCCGATCAGGGCGGCCTTGTCGCCCAGGCCGGTGGCCTCGCGCAGCTCCGCCACGGTCAGGTCGGCCAGATCGCACTGGCGCGCGTCGCAGGCGCGCACGGCGTGGGCGACCGCCTCGTGGGCGTCACGGAACGGCAGGCCCTTCTTGACCAGGTAGTCGGCCAGGTCGGTCGCGGTCGCATAGCCCTGCAGCGCGGCGGCGCGCATCGCCTCCGGCTTGACCGTGATGCCCGGCACCATGTCCGCGAAGATGCGCAGCGTGTCGACCACGGTATCGACCGTGTCGAACAGCGGCTCCTTGTCTTCCTGGTTGTCCTTGTTGTACGCCAGCGGCTGGCCCTTCATCAGCGTCAGCAGGCCGATCAGGTGGCCGTTGACGCGGCCGGTCTTGCCGCGCGCCAGCTCGGGCACGTCCGGGTTTTTCTTCTGCGGCATGATCGAGCTGCCGGTGCAGAAGCGGTCGGCGATATCGATGAAGCCGACGCGCGGGCTCATCCACAGCACCAGCTCTTCCGAGAAGCGCGACACGTGGGTCATCACCAGTGCCGAGGCCGCGCAGAACTCGATGGCAAAGTCCCGGTCGGACACCGCGTCCAGCGAATTGCGGCACACGCCGTCGAAGCCCAACTGCTGCGCCACGAATTCCCGGTCGATCGGATAGCTGGTGCCGGCCAGCGCGGCCGCGCCCAGCGGCAGGCGGTTGACGCGCTTGCGGGCGTCCTGCATCCGCTCGGCATCGCGGGTGAACATCTCGACGTAGGCCAGCAGATGGTGGCCGAAGGTCACCGGCTGCGCGACCTGCAGGTGCGTGAAGCCCGGCAGGATCGTGTCGGCGTGCTGCTCGGCCAGATCGAGCAGCGCGTGGCGCAGATCGCCCAGCAGGCCGACGATGTTGTCGATCTCGCTGCGCAGCCACAGGCGGATGTCGGTGGCCACCTGGTCGTTGCGCGAGCGGCCGGTATGCAGCCGCTTGCCGGCATCGCCGACCAGCGCGGTCAGCCGCGCCTCGATATTCAGGTGGACGTCTTCCAGGTCCAGCTTCCATTCGAAGCTGCCGGCCTCGATTTCGCCGCGGATCTGCGCCATGCCGCGCTCGATCTCGGCGCGGTCGGCGTCGCTGATGATGCCCTGCCGGGCCAGCATCGCCGCATGCGCCAGCGAGCCCTGGATATCGAACAGCGCGAGGCGCTTGTCGAAGAACACCGAAGCGGTGTAGCGCTTCACCAGGTCGGACATCGGTTCGGAGAAGCGGGCGGACCAGGCTTCGCCTTTCTTGGCAAGTTGGGAGGTCATGGCGGTAGGGAACTGGACAGTGCCCACGCACCGAGGCGTGCCGGGCAACGGAAAGGAGGATAGGAAAAGCGGCAATTATATCGTTGCCGGGCACCGTTGACGGACGGGAACACTTTCACCGTGCCGCCGAGCCTACGCTCGAGCGTCCATTCCAACGCGGCAGCACGCCGCCACCGAAGGCCCAGCCGCCGAGACATGGCGACCACGACATGCGGCCGCAACGAGACTTAAGGCGTCCCTTTCCCTCCGAAAATTCGGTTGACCCCAATTCGTCTTTAAACGAAAATGACCCGCTACTTGATCGAACACTATGTCACGGCCGACGGACAGCGGGATCTCTTCATGGAGTGGCTGAGCCGCTTGCGCGACCGCGAGGCCAAAGTCGCGGTGATTCGTCGCGTGGCTCGCATGGAGCAAGCCAATTTTGGCGACTACAGGTACTGCCGCGAAGGGGTGTGCGAGCTGCGCATCGACGTGGGGCCCGGTTATCGGGTGTACTACGCGTTGCACGGACAGCGCGTCGTGGTGCTGCTATGCGGGGGCGACAAGCGCACTCAGCAGGGCGATATCGATCGAGCGGTATCTTATTGGCAAGACTGGCAACAACGAGGCGACGATGAGAAGCAGACCGCATGACGAGGCGATGGCCGAGCTGTACCGCAGCGATCCGGCGCTCGCGCTCGATGTCATCAACGGCATTCTCGAACATGGCGACCAAGGCGAATTGCTGACGGTGCTGCGGCAACTGGCGCAGGCGTTCGGCGGCGTGCAGGCGGTAGCGGAGCAGGCCGACCTCAATCCCACCCAGCTTTACCGCACGCTCTCGCCAAAGGGAAACCCGGCGCTCAGCAGCCTGACTGCCATCCTGAAGGCGATGGGATTGTGCCTGGCGGTGCGGCCGCTGAATTCATCCGCGCCGCGTCACGTGGCTTGACGGCAGCGCTGGAGGGCAGCGGGCTACCCTCCAGCCCCCGCCCCTCAACCCGTATTGCGCAGCCCCGCCGCAATCCCGTTGATGGTCAGATGGATGCCGCGCCGCACGCGCACGTCGTCGCCGTCCTTGCCGGCCCGGTAGCGCTTGAGCAGTTCCACCTGCAGGTGGTTCAGCGGGTCCAGGTAGGCGAAGCGGTTCTTGATCGAGCGGGCCAGCAGCGGGTTGTCCGCCAGCCGCTCGTGCTTGCCGGTGACCAGTCCCAGCATCTCGCCGGTCAGATGCCACTCGGTGCTGATCCGGTTGAACACGGCCTTGCGCAGCGCCGCGTCTTCGCACAGCTGGGCGTAGCGCGAGGCAACCGCCAGGTCTGTCTTGGCCAGCACCATGTCCATGTTGGACAGCAGCGTCGAGAAGAACGGCCACGTCTTGACCATGCGTCGCAGCGTCGCCACCAACGCCTTGCGGGCCTTGTCGTCACCGGCCTCGTCGAGCAGCGCGCGCACGGCGCTGCCGAAGCCGAACCAGCCCGGCAGCAGCAGGCGGCACTGGCCCCACGAGAAGCCCCAGGGAATCGCCCGCAGATCCTCGATGCGGCGGTTCTTCTTGTCCATCAGCTTGCGCGAGGCCGGGCGCGAACCCAGGTTCAGATCGGCGATCTCGGTGATCGGCGTGGTCGCGAAGAAATAGTCCTTGAAGCCCGGCGTCTCGTAGACCAGGTCCCGGTAGGCGACGAAGGCGCGGTCCGACAGCTTCTGCATGATGCTCTCGAACGCCGCCAGGTCTTTCGGCGCGTTCGCCGTCGGCAGCAGCGACGCCTCCAGCGTGGCGGCGATCACCGTTTCCAGGTTGCGGCGCCCGATCTCGGCGTTGGCGAACTTGCTGTTGATGATCTCGCCCTGCTCGGTCAGCCGGATCTGGCCGTTCACCGTGCCCGGCGGCTGCGACAGGATGGCCTGGTAGGTCGGGCCGCCGCCGCGTCCGACCGTGCCGCCGCGGCCGTGGAACAGCCGCAGCTTGATCTTGCGCTGCGCGAACAGCTGCACCAGCGCCAGTTCGGCCTTGTACAGCTCCCAGTTCGAGGTCAGGAAGCCGCCGTCCTTGTTCGAGTCCGAATAGCCGAGCATCACCTCCTGCTCGCCGCCCTGGTTCGCCAGCACGGCGGCGAAGCCGGGCAGATCGAGCAGCGCCTGCATGATGCCGCTGGCGTTGCGCAAGTCCTCGATGGTCTCGAACAGCGGAATCACCATCAGTTCCATGCGCGCCGGATCGCTGCGGCTGCCCAGCGTGCCGCGCAGCATGCCGGTCTCCTTCTGCAGCAGCATGACCTCGACCAGGTCCGACAGCGTCTCGGTGTGCGAGATGATGTAGTTGCGCGCCACGCGGGCGCCGTAGCGGGCCCGCAACTCGCGCGCGGTCGTCAGCACGCGCAGCTCGCTGCGGGTTTGTTCCGAATAGGTATGCCAGGGCAGCGTCAGCAGCCGCGGCTGGCGCAGCTCGTCCAGCAGCAGCTCGAGCTTGCGCTCCTCCGGCAGCGCGGCGTAGTCCGCCTCGACGCCCGCGGCCGCGAACAGCTCGGCGATCACGGCCTCGTGCACGTCGGACACCTGGCGCATGTCGATCGACGCCAGATGGAAGCCGAACACGCCGATCGCGCGGTGCAGCGCATCGATGCGGGCACGCGCCAGCGCCTCGCCGTGGTGCTCGCGCAGCGAATCGATGACGACTTCGATGTCGGCGGCGAAGGCCTCCGCGCTGGCGTAGGGCTCGGCGTCGGCGACCGGATGGCGCGGCGCCGCGCGGCCGGTCAGCGCATGGCAGGTCGCGGCCAGCCGCGCGTAGATGCCGATCAGCGCGCGCCGGTACGGCTCGTCGGCGCGGTGCTCGGAGCGGTCGGGCGACGCCTCGGCCAGCGCCAGCAGCGCGGGGCTGGCCTCGACCATCAGCGTCGACATCGACAGCTCGGCGCCCAGCGCGTGGACCTCGTCCAGATACCACTCGAGGATCAGCAGCGCCTGCTGGCAGGCCGCGTGCTCCAGCGTGTCGGCGGTGACGTTGGGATTGCCGTCGCGATCGCCGCCGATCCACGAGCCCATCTGGAAGAAGGGCGGCAGCGGGCCGGGCTCGGCCTTGGCGCGGCGCGAGGCCGGGTAGACCGCGGCGATGTCCTCCTCCAGCTCGGTCATCAGCTGCGGTATGCCGCGCAGGAAAGTGGTCCGGTAGTACGACAGCGCGTTCTCGATCTCGTCGACCACCATCAGCCGGGTATTGCGCAGCATCCGGGTCTGCCACAGCGTGGTGACCTTGGCGCGCAGCTGGGCGGTGTTGTGCGCCAGTTCGCGCGCCGTCATTGGCAGGTCGCGCTCGGCCAGCAGGCGGGCGATCTCGCGCTCGGCGTCCAGGATGCTCTTGCGCTGGACCTCGGTCGGGTGCGCGGTCAGCACCGGCACGATCAGCGCCTCGTCGAAGAACTTGCGCAGCTGCTTGCCTGTGACCCCGGCGGCGTCGATCGCCTGCAGCGCGCGGGCCATGCTGCCCGGCTGCGGCGGCGAGCCGGCCAGCGCATGGACGCGCCGGCGGCGGTTGTGGTGCTGATCCTCGGCGATATTGGCCAGATGCGAGAAATAGCTGAAGGCGCGCACCACCTGGTTGGTCTGGTCGCGCGACAGCCGCTTGAGCAGCCGGTCGAGCTCGGCCGCGGCGGCGCGGTCGTTCTCGCGGCGAAAGCGCACCGCGGTCTGGCGGATGGTTTCGACGATCTGGAAGGCCGCCTCCCCTTCCTGCTCGCGCAGCACGTCGCCGAGCAGGCGGCCGAGGAAGCGGATGTCCTCGCGCAGCGGCAGGTCCTTGTCGTTGGCCGACTTGCGGGCCGGTGCGGCCGGCACCACTTCGAGGTGGGAGGCCGGTTTGGCGGCGGCGCGGCGAGCGGTTCGCGCGGAAGGGGCGGGGGCGGAGCGGGCGGTGGAGGGCGCGGTGGGCGGTGCCGACCCAGCCGATGCCAGGTGATCGGCGTCAGCGGCATTCTCGACGTGCTCGGGCGAAGCGGCGGGTGTAGCGGCCTCGGCCGGCCGATTCGGCTCGCTCCCGGCGGTTTCCGATCGGCCTCGGACAGCGCGGATCCGGCGGCCGGCCGGGCGCGCAGCTGGCTGCGTCATGCAATCTCCTCTGCGTTTGGTTCTGATGTGGCTGGTGTTTCCGATCGTTCCGATCGCCTTCCGGACCCGCTTTCGCCCCGGCTCTGCGGCCTTCGGGCGCCACGCCGCCAGCGTCCGGGGCGGCGGCCGGAGCGGCAGGGGGTGCGTGCTACCATTCGCGGCATGCAAGCTTCCGTCCCTTCCGCATCCTCATCCGCCGCGCCGGGCAGGCTCGTGATCGCGTCACGCGAGAGCCGACTGGCCATGTGGCAGGCCGAACATGTGCGTGCTGCGTTGCAACAATACTATCCCGCGTGCGATGTGTCCATTCTGGGTATGACTACCCGGGGCGACCAGATTCTGGACCGCAGCCTCTCCAAGGTCGGTGGCAAGGGCCTGTTCGTCAAGGAGCTGGAAGTGGCGATGGCCGAGGGCCGGGCCGACCTGGCGGTGCATTCGCTGAAGGACGTGCCGATGGAGCTGCCAGAGGGCTTCGCGCTGGCCGCCGTGATGGAGCGTGAAGATCCGCGCGATGCGCTGGTGTCGACGCGCTTCGCCTCGCTCGACGAGATGCCGCCCGGGACCGTGGTCGGCACCTCGAGCCTGCGCCGCGAGGCCGCACTGCGCAGCCGCTACCCGCATCTGGTGGTGCAGCCGCTGCGGGGCAATCTCGATACCCGGCTGGCCAAGCTCGATCGCGGCGACTACGGCGCGATCATTCTCGCCGCGGCCGGCCTGAAGCGTCTGGGCCTGGCCGGCCGCATCCGCGCGCTGCTGGACCCGGCGACGTCGCTGCCGGCGGCCGGGCAGGGCGCGCTTGGCATCGAGATCCGCTCGGATCGGCCCGAGCTGGCCGCCTGGCTGGCACCGCTCAATCATGTTCCCACCGCGCTGGCGGTCGGCGCCGAACGCGCGGTATCGCGCCGGCTCGGCGGCTCCTGCCAGGTGCCGCTGGCCGCCCATGCTTATTGGAATAGCAGCGGGGATGGCAGCCGGGATGGCAGCCGCCTCCAACTGGACGCCTTCGTCGCCACGCCCGACGGCTCCCGCAGCGTGCATGCGCAGCGCGCGGCCGAAGTCGGCAGCGCCG
>NZ_JCBAJO010000113.1:0-15321 GCF_059772245.1 Cupriavidus sp. R6-3 | reverse complement strand
GTTCGCGGCCGCGCCACCGACCGCTGGCGGCGCGATGACGCTGACCGGCCCGCCGGTCAACGTCGCCGCGCGCGTGATGGAGCACGCGCAGGCCGGCGAGACCGTGGTCTCGAATCGCGTCTTTCTCGCCTTGCCGGGGCGCCTGGAGGTCGAGCATCTGACCGATGTGTCGATGCCGGGCATCCCCGAGCCGATTCCGCTATGGCGCGTGCGCCGGTTTCTCGATCCCGCCGAGACGGCGCCCCAGCATGCCTTCGTCGGACGGCAGGCCGAGCTGGTGCAACTGGCCGGCGTGGCCGGCGATTGCCTGCGCTCCGGACAGGGCCGCGTGGTGGTGATCCGCGGCGAGGCCGGCATCGGCAAGAGCCGGCTCGCCGAGCGCTTCGTCGCGCTGGCGCGCGAACACGGCATGGAAGCGCTGCGCGCGCTGGTGCTCGATTTCGGCGTCAGTACGTCGGGCGATCCGCTGCGCGTGCTGGTGCGCGCTCTGTTCGGCATCGATGCCGGCGCCAGTACCGAGGCGCGCGCGGCGGTCATTGCGGGCTCGATCGCCAGCGGCCGCATCGACGATGACGACGTGCCGTTCGCCTTCGATCTGCTCGACGTACCCCAACCCGAGGCGCAGGCCGCGGCGCTGGCGGCGATGGATGCCGGCGCGCGGCAGCGCGGCGTGCAGCGCTTCCTGCTGGCGCAGGTCGCGCGCCGCAGCACGTTCAAGCCGCTGCTGATCGTCGTCGAGGACGTGCATTGGGCCGAGCGCGCGCTGCTCGATTGTCTGGCGCGGCTCGCTGCCGCCACGCGAAGCTGCCGGCTGGTGCTGGCGATGACGGTGCGGCCGGAGCAGGATCCGCTCGACAGCGCATGGCGCGCGGCCGCGGGTGGCGCGTCGCTGACCACGATCGACCTCGGGCCGCTGAACGATGCGGAGGCGCGCGAACTGGCGACGCGCTATCGCCATGTCGACGAGCAGCTGGCCGATTCCTGCATCCGTCGCGCCGAAGGCAATCCGCTCTTTCTCGATCAGTTGCTGCGCAATGCGGCCCCGGGCACGGACGCCGAGGCGCTGCCCGGCACGCTGCAGAGCATCGTGCTGGCGCGCATGGACCGCTTGCCCGAGTCGCATCGCCAGGCCCTGCAGGCGGCCGCCGTGCTGGGTCAGCGCTTCTCGCCGGTGGCGCTGCGCCATCTGCTTGGCACGGACGACGATCCCTGCGATGCGCTGGCGCGGCAGGCGATGCTGCGGCCCGAGGGCGAAGACTACCTGTTCATGCACGCGCTGATTCATCAGGCCGTTTATGCGTCGCTGCTCAAATCGCGCCGGCTGGCGCTGCATCGGCGCGCAGCGGACTGGTATCGAAGCCGCGATCTGACGCTGCATGCCGAGCATCTCGACGCCGCCAGCGATGCCGGGGCGGCGCCGGCCTACGAAGCGGCGGCGCGGCACGAGGCGGGGCACTTCCGCAACGAGCGGGCGCTGCGGCTGGTCGAACGCGCGCTGGAGATCGTCGGCGATGGCGCGACCAGGCAGTCGCTGGCCTGCCTGCGCGGCGAGCTGACGCTCAATCTCGGCCAGCCGGCCGAAGCATTGAAGGCGTTCGAGCACGCGGTGGCGCTGGCCGACGACCACAGCCAACGCGCCCACGCGTGGTTCGGCGTGGCCTCTGCCCTGCGGCTGCTGGACCGCTACGAGCGCGCGTTGATCGCCCTGCAGCATGCGCAGCGCGGCGCCGCGGCAATCGGCGACGCCGACATGCTGGCGCAGATCGAATCGCTGCGCGGCAACGTTCATTTCCCGATGGGTGACCTCGATGCCTGCCTGACCGCGCATCAGCGCGCGCTGCAGCACGCCGGCGTGGCGGGCTCGGCGCTGGGAGAGGCCCGCGCGCTCGGCGGCCTCGGCGATGCCTACTATCAGCAAGGCCGCATGGTCACCGCCCGCGCGCATTTCGTGCGCTGCGTCGAACTGGCCCGCGCGCGCGGCTTCGTGCGGATCGAAGGGGCAAACCTGCCCATGGTCGGCGCGGTCGACCTGCTGTGCAATGCCTTGCCGTCCGCACTGGCGCGCTGCGAGGAGGCGCTGCGCATCGCCCGCAGGATCGGCGATGCGCGCATCGAACTGCTGGCCTATGACGTGATGGCGTCCACCGAGCAGCAGACCGGCGATTGGGCGAAATCGCAGGCGCATGCCGAACGGGCGTTGGTGCTGGCGCGGCGTTTGGGGGCGCGTCGCTTCGAAGCGGAACTGGCCGGACGGCGGGCACTGGCCATCGGCAACCAAGGGCATCCGGAGGCCGCGGAACAGTTGCTGGACGAAGCGCTGGCGTTGAGCCGCGACACCGGCATGCGTTACTCCGGCCCGATGATCCTGGGGTTTCTCGCCCGCACCTCGCGCGATCCGGACAAGCAGCGCCGTGCGTTGGCGCAGGGCGAGGCGATCCTGACGCAAAGCTGCGTCAGCCATTGCCACCTCGATCTCTACGAGGCTGCGATCGAAGTTTCGTTGCGCAACGGCCGTTGGGACGATGCGGACCGCTATGCCGACGCGCTGCAGGCCTACACGCGACCGGAGCCGTTTCCGTGGGCACAGTTCCTGATCCGCCGCGCCCGTGTTCTTGCGGCACTGGGCCGCAGCCAGCGGGGCGGCAGCCAGGCCGGGCTGCGGGCCGAATTGATGGCGCTGCGCAAGGAAGCGATCGGCGCAGGCATGCTGGCGGCCCTCGCGGGTATCGATGAGATGCTCAGGCGCGTTCACACCGCTCACTAGCGCGCAGCCGTGCGGGCGTCCCCGTTCGGCCATCTACCCGCTGTACCACGACTGAATCGAAAACCTGCCAACGATTTCCAATAGCGCCACTGGCTTGCTGCCCGGCACCATCTGGCCAGCATCGGCGGTACGCCGCCGCTGCACCACCCTCCGCCACGGTCTGGCGGAATCCATCCCCACTTCGTCAGGAGCAATCATGGCTGGCACTCACACTGTCGCTTCGTCTGCCATCGTCGACTCGAGGCCACCGCCCGATCCGGGCGTCGATACGCCACGCGATCATGGCACGATGGCCGTGCAAGCAGGCGGGAACTCGGCTCGCATCCAGTATGTCCGTGCTGCGGACGGGCCTCCGGCCCACCAGGGGGGCGACGGGAAGGCCGGTCCCTGGGACAAGGTCCTGTCGTTCTTCGGTATCCGAAAGCCCGCTCCCCATCATGAACGGCCACACATCGGCGACTCGCGGCCAGCTTCCGATCGGCCGCCGGTAGAGAACCGAGTCGAAACGACGGTCGTCCAATCGGCCCCACCCCCGGCCAAAGCGGAATCCGCGACACCGTTTCCGATTCTGAAGCTTCCGTTCGAGTTGCTTTGCGAGGTGATGGCGCGGGTGCCCCATGACGAGCGGCACTTCTTCCGTCGCGATGCATCGTTGGGAACAACTTGCAGGAAATTTCACGATGCCATCGCCGCCGTGGCCAAGATGCCACGGTATCGCGATGACGACGCTCTTGCCCGACGTATGGCCGGAATGAGATGGGCGAGTCAGCTCGTTCCAATGATCGACACCATTGCCAATGCGAAGGCATCCACTCGCGAGTGGGCACTTGCAGCGGTGGTTCGGATGGCCGGCGGGATGTCGGCAGCAGGCAGGCGAGCAATCGTGTTGGCGATCCTTCAACGTGCGAAGGATCGTTCGACACTGTGGGCTCTTGAATTGATGCGCCACTTGGCCATGAGGCTGCCCGATTCGGATGGCGAGCTCTTGTCCATATTGACCGACCGCGCCATACAGATCGATGCGCAAAGTGATGACGAACATCTGGCCAAGGCGAGAGTCCTCGCACAACTCGCACAACGAATCAGCCCTGATGATCTGCCCGGAACCGTGCGCCGCTGGGAGTCGATATACAAAGCGGTCTCGGCGCATCCCCGCAACGAGGATGTCCTTACCGTGCGCGGCCTGAGAGCTGGATTCGATCATTTGAGCAGCGACACATTCAACTGCAAGTTCAATGTCGAATCCGAGGGAATGCTGCTCTGCAGACTGATTTGGCTCTACCGCGCAGTAGACAGCCTGCAATCCAGGCAGTACGAGGCGGCCTGCACCGCAGAGGAGTTGGTCCCCAGGGAGCCGCCTAAGCCTTTACCCGGCACAGTGAAGCCGCCGGATCCATGGCGCGCATACAGCAGCATCATGGATCGCCCCATACCAAAAATCGATCGCTTGCCATCCCACATCATGTAGCAACGCCCCGTTGCGTGGATCGCAAAGAATAGCAATAGCCCGGAGGAGACGATGCGAATTGATGGGTTTCGCCCGAGTACTCAATCGAATGACAATAAGTTGCCCGACTCGGAAACCGGGCGGTCAAATACAAGCCCCCGGGGCGACCCGCTCCTCGACGATATAGGTTCATCCGGCCATGGCATCGCACCATCGTTCCAACCAGACTTGGATATCGATCGGGGTCCCAATGCATTGAACCTGCTCAAAGATGAGTCTCTGAATCCGCTAATCGTCATTGACGAGCTGGGTAGCAGAATCGCTGAGAAGTCGACTAACAACCGAAACGTGAGGCCCGTCCCTCCTCGCGAACCTGTCCGGTCCTCTCAAGTCCCCACATGGCCTCCCCCGTACCTCTCTCACGCGAAGCTCTCGGAGACAAAGGGATGGCATCTGCTCAATGAAGTTACCTACGGCCTATGGAGCGCGGTAACGGTAGGACGCGAGGGGATGCACATCGCCGTGTCGTCCACGGACGAACTGAGGACGTTCTCGGCCACTTCGTATCTGCCTGCAGCGAATGAAGGTGCCCTGGTCGGCAGCACGTTTGCAGTGATGGAGGCCATCGGTACTGCTCACCTCGTATGGAAGGCAGGGCGGAAGAAGTCGGAACTGGACCAGGCGCTGCGCAAGCATGCCGCTGGGCGGGACCGTTTCGTGAATGGCAGCCCGGAAATTGCCAGCTTGCTTGGTGAGAGACTGGCGCTCTCCACGTTGCTCAATACCTGGCCGTGCGACGCGGAAGCGAAGTTGCTGCCGGATTGGCAACGGGATCTGTCCGCATCGCCGTTGAACCTTCAGAGAACCCGGGCCGACCTGAAGGGTGTGGAAGAAAAACTCGAGAAACTGGCGCTCGATCTGGCCGCGGATTTCGAGCACTACGTCCGCTATGAGCAGGCCGCCAATCAGCTCGCCGAAGCGACCGACAATCTCCATGCCATGGGCGTCGCCGCTGCGCGGGACAGCGTCGTACAACTGGGCGGAGCCGCGTGCAATGCGGCGGATGCCGCGGTAAAGCTCGGTGTGCAAGGCGTCGATGTTGCGGCAAACAGTGTCGCCAGTGGTGCCTTCAGCATTGCGATGGGCGCATTCCACATCGGTGCCGCCGTGGTCGGCTTGTATCAGTCGGGGCGACGGCTGCTGGATCTTGAAGCGGCTCGTAGCCGAAGGCCCGAGCTGCGTACCGCCAATGGCGCAGAGCGGCTGGTCTCGGAGGCGGCGGATCATCATCGGCAATGGTTGACTGACCAGGCCGCCCGGACGGAATCTGCCGCTGTCCGGCAATCTCATATTGCAGGCGCTGCCGTATCAGCATCCGAGCAAGCTGAAGACGCCGCGAGCGCGAAGGAGCTGATCGGCATCGTGCTGCATCATCAGGAGAAGGCGTTTCAGGCGATCGAGACGGATGAACTCAAAAAGATCTCTCGCGCGAAATTTCGTATCGGCTACGGCGCGACATCGATCGCAATAGGGATTGGTTTCGTTGTCCTGGCGGCGACCGGCACCGGAGGCATATTCGCCATCGCAATGCTCGCCATCGCTCTCGCTGCTGGGGTCTTTTGGCTCACCTCGGGTGTCCTGCGCTTTGTCAATGATCGCAAGGATGCAGGCCGCGCAGCGAATCGCGATGTCGAATTGATGGCCATGGCGCAGCGCATTCTGCAAGAGCGGCGGCAACCTACGATCGAAGAAATGCGGAGCAACCGATTTGTGGTCATTGAGGCGATGCTGAACGCGCTCCTTGACGGTGATCGCCCAGTGACCAGATGTGCGCTGACGGAAGCACTCGTGTCGCTTGGGATGGATGCGAACCTGCTCGAAGCGATCAGGCTGCGTTCATCGGTCCGGCTGGACTCTACCTACGCGAAGGACCGCGAGGAGATCTCGCAGAAGCTGCGCTGTTTCGCATCGCAGGCGCAGACCGACGCGCTGAAGGCAGCCATGGAAGGGATGGCGCTGCGTAGCGACGAGGCCATGCTGAAACCGTTGCGGCAACTGTTTCAGGAGTTCATCGAAGGAAAGACGGCGATGCGCCAGGAGTATGAACGCCGGTCAGGGGCGTTGGCGTTCCTGCGGGAGAGGTTGCCCGAACCCTTCTGGAAGAAGATCGGCGTTGGCGAGGTCGCGTACCGGCCGGTGGAGCGACTGTAGGAGCAGGCTGACGCGCCGATCCGCACACCGCGCCCACGGTATTCAGCCCTGACAGGATTTCAGCATGCGGGCGGCATGGACGTGTCCGGCTGCGGTAGCGTAAGTCAGAGCGGTTCGTCCGGAATTGTCCCGCAGGTCCCAGTCGGCTCCGGCACCGAGCAGCACAGCCAGAATTTCGATATGGCCGTTGGCGGCGGCATGCATCAAGGCAGTGGCGCCGCGAATATCCCTCGAATCGACTGCGGCGCCGTGGTGAAGCAACGTCCGGGCGGTGTCGCGGTGTCTGGCGGGACCGAGGCCGGCAGCGACGTCACGCCGCTCGTTTGCGCCCTGCGGTGTGCCGGAACGAGTCAAGGCGGCAAACGAACCCATGGTATCGACATGGATTGCCGTGACGCGGTCCTGTAACGACGCCCCGGCATACAGCGTTGCCGAGTGGAGGGCGGCGAAAGCCAGTGCGGTTCGCCCTTCGCCATCCTTGGCATCGACCGCGGCGCCGTGGCGCAACAAGACCTCCACGGTGCCCCGGTGTCCGGCCACGGCGGCGAACATCAACGCCGTCCGGCCCAGCGCATTGCGGGTATCGACAATGGCACCGGCATCCAGCAGCCGCTCGACAATGCCGTCGTGGCCGGCGATGGCGGCCGCCATCAGGGCAGTGTCGCCGCACTGGCTTGGCACCTCGGTAGCCGCCGAGGCGGCGAGCAGGCGCTCCACGACGGCAACATGTCCGTGAAAGGCAGCCAGCATCAACGCGGTATCGCCGCTGTCTGCCGCACCCAGATTCAGCTGGCGCATGCCGTGCTCGTCGGCGTGGGCCAGCAGCATGTCGACGACGGCCTCGTGGCCCAGTTCGGCGGCGACCATCAGCGCTGTCTTGCCGCGCTGAACGGCAAGATCCAGCGGCATCTCGCATGACAGCAGCGTCGCCAGATCGGCGAGGTCCGCCGAGGACACTGCCCTGGCCATGTTGGCGAGATAGGCTCGGTACCAACCATCCTGCCGTTGCAGCCCCGCCATGATCGGTTCCATGCCGGGCCTCGGCTGACGCTGTGCCCCCAGCCCATATTCATAGGCATAGCGACCATCGGCATCGGGTACGAAGGCGGCGAGCCAGGCGCCGGTGTCGCCCTTGCGACCGGCATGGCCGAGCAACCACGCCAACCAGGCCGGATCGGTGTGTTGCTGGCTGAAGGCGATATGCATGGCCGTTTCCCCGCGCATATTGCGCGCATCGAGACGAGCGCCATGTTCCAGCAGGCATGCCAGCAGAGCGACCGGCGCTGCCGAACGGACCGCGTAGTGCAGGGGCGGATCGCCCTGCCCATCGCAGGTCTGCAGCGCGTCTGGCGCGGCCGCGAGGGCCTGTCGGACGAGCGCCAGCTTGCCGCTTCGGATGGCGGCATGGACGGTGGGGAGTGCACTGTTTGCGGAGCTTGACGGAGGGGTTCGAGAATACGGCGATGCGGACGGAGAAGCGGTGGCGGGCCGCGCCGGATTCCCGCTGGCATTGGCGTCGTCGGGGAAGGGCTCGAATGGGTTGCGCTGCATGGCGGCGTCCTCCGTCGGGACTGGCTCGCCGTCCGCCGCAAGGGGAGTGGGCGGGAACGGTGGCGGGCTTGGGGGAACGCCAGCCTACGCACGGTTTAGCGCGATTTCTTACGGAAATGTGTCGGCAGTTCAATCTTTCGCAACAAAGGGCGCCGGCACTGTTGTGCGAACGCAGCGAACTGCGGTTGGCGGGCCGGCGTGCAAGCCGCCGGGTGCCGAGTGGATGGGCGCGGGGCGGAAGCGGGACCCGGCGCCAAATAACGATGGGCGAGGCCGCCAATGGCCCCGCCCCCTGGGCAGGCGTCAGGCTCTGCGCCGTACCAGCCCGTAGATCACCAGCAGCACGATCGCGCCGATCACCGAGGCGATCCAGCCGGCCGGCTCCCCGGGGCGATACCAGCCGAGCGCCTGGCCGACATATCCGGCGATCAGCGAACCGCCTATGCCAAGCAATATGGTCAAGATCCAACCCATCTTGTCGTCGCCAGGCTTGATGGCCCTGGCGATCAGCCCGACGATCAGGCCGACGATCACCGTACCGAGGAATGACAGCATACGCATCTCCCAGTTTCGAGCGGCCGGCGGGTCCGAGCCGCTTCGGCGCCATCTTGCCACGCCTTTGGGCGCAGGGCGAGCAGTCCGGCGCACCGGACATTCAGAGTTTTTGAAACGATCGTCCAGCCCGGGACCGGCCGCGGTGGCCGCAGTGCTGGCAAACTTCGCCCATATCGCGAATCATCGCGCCATCGATCATTCACCGGGAGACCGCCGTGGGCGAATTGCAGGTCCTGCTGGAACAGCACGGACTGACGCTGGTATTTCTGAACGTGCTCATCGAGCAGGCCGGGCTGCCGGTGCCCGCCTATCCTTTGTTGCTGGTTGCCGGGGCGCTGGGCATGCGCGAGACCGGACCGTCGATCGGCGCGGTGCTGGGCGCCGTCGTGGTGGCCTGCCTGATCGCCGATTCGCTGTGGTACCTCGCGGGCCGGCGCCTGGGCCAGCCGATGCTGCGCACCATCTGCAAGGTATCGCTGTCGCAGGACAGCTGTATCCGGCAAACGCAGTCGCTGTATCTGCGTCTGGGGCCCCGTTCGCTGATCTTCTCCAAGCTGTTGCCGGGCGCGGGCGCGCTGTCGACGGCGATGGCGGGCATGACGGCCACGCCGTTCACGGTCTTCCTGTTCTACGACGCGATCGGTGCCGTGGTCTGGGCCGGCGGGGCGCTGATGATCGGCGCGGCGTTCAGCGATGCGATCGATGCCGTGCTGGACGCCTTCGGCACCTATGGCCACCTGGCGCTTATGCTGGCGCTGCTTGCGCTCGCGCTGTTCATCGTCTGGCGCTGGTGGAAGCGGGTCCGGCTGCTGCGCCGCACCCGGCTGATTCCGCGCATGAGCGTCGTCGAACTGGAGGCGCGGCGCCAGGACGGCCGCCTGCCGCTGGTGCTGGACGTGCGCGCGCCGGGCAGCGCGGCGCTCGAGCGCATCCCCGGCGCTCTGGCGGTGGACCCGGAGGCGCCGCTGGACGTACTCGCCGAACATCCCCCGGCCGTCGAGATCGTGATCTATTGCGCCTGCCCCAACGAACTGTCCGCCGCCATGCTGGCCGAGCGGCTGCGCGCGGCCGGCTATGCCAATACGTGGGCGCTGCTGGGCGGCATCGATGCCTGGAAGCAGCTGCAAGGGGAACGTGTGCTGGCGGTCTAGCGAGCCCGATGCGGACTGTCTGGCGCCGGGAGACCCTTCCGACAACGCGGGAAGAGAACGGCTATAGTTGCCGTTCCAACTCGATCGCCGTCCACGGCAAACGCCTGGCGGCGCCGCGGCGTGCCGATGCGTCGATGTGCCGGTCGGCCATCGATCGCGCCACGCCCGGCCAAAAAACCGTTCCCGCTTCGCCTTCCCGCATCCTTCCCGCATGACCGCTCCCACCACTGCCTACTCCCTGCTCGATCTTTCGCCGATTCCCGAGGGAAGCGACGCCGCCCAATCGATGCGCAATTCGCTGGACCTCGCGCAGCATGCCGAGCGCTGGGGCTATCGCCGCTTCTGGCTGGCCGAGCACCACAACATGCCTGGCATTGCGAGCGCCGCCACGGCGGTGCTGATCGGCTACGTCGCCAACGGAACCTCGACCATCCGCGTCGGCTCGGGCGGCATCATGCTGCCCAACCATTCGCCGCTGGTGGTCGCCGAGCAGTTCGGCACGCTGGCCTCGCTGTTTCCGGGCCGTATCGACCTGGGACTGGGCCGCGCGCCCGGCACCGACCAGCTGACGGCGCGCGCGCTGCGCCGCAGCGCGACCCACGACACGGCCGACACCTTCCCGCAGGACGTCGAGGAGCTGCAGGCCTATTTCGACGAGCCGCGGCCCGGCCAGCGGCTGCGCGCGGTACCGGGCGCGGGCCTGAAGGTGCCGCTGTGGCTGCTGGGCTCCAGCCTGTTCAGCGCGCAGCTGGCCGCATCGATGGGGCTGCCGTTCGCCTTCGCCTCGCATTTCGCGCCTGGCTTCATGCGCCAGGCGGTGGATCTGTATCGGCAGACCTTCCGGCCTTCGGAGGCGCTGTCCCGGCCCTACGTGATGCTGGGCCTGAACGTGTTCGCCGCCGATACCGATGCCGAGGCGACCCGGCTGTTCAGCTCGCTGCAGCAGCAGTTCCTGGCGCTGGTGCGCGGCACGCCCGGGCGCATCCGTCCGCCGGTCGACGATATCGAATCGATGTGGAACGAGACTGAGGCCGCCCATATCCGCCGTTCGCTGTCCTGTTCGGTGGTCGGCAACCTCGATACGGTGCGCGAGGGCATGCAGCGCTTCGTCGACGATCTGCGTCCGGACGAGCTGATGCTGACCGCGCAGATCTACGATCATCAGGCGCGGCTGCATTCCTTCGAGCTGGCCGCGCAGGCCGCGCAGCAATTGCGGCCGGTCAGCGGCGCGCAGACGCTGTAGCGCAGGCAATCGTCATCGGCCGTCGGCGGGGCGACGGCGTACGCTCACACCTATGCGCCGACCTATGCGCCGACCTACGCGGCCGCAGTGGTGACCCCCGTCGCCGCGCCGCTCTGCGCCTGCCGGTGGCGGCGCACGTTCTCGATCAATTCGCGCCGCGCCGCGTCCAGCCAGGCGGTGCGGTGCCTGACCGGGTCTCTGGGCGACAGCTTCGCCGCACTGATCTCGCCAAGGAAGTAGCGCACCATGCTGCCCGCGCGCGCGGGCACCGGCATCATGCCCAGCAGCTGGCCGGCACCGATCACGCCCTTGTCGGCCGCGTGGCACAGGCCCGCCCACGCGGTGCGGCCCAGCGCCAGATAGAGGGCATCGTCGCGGACCCTTGTCAGCCGTTCGACAAACTGCGTCTCGAACGCGCGGCGCAGCATCGGTATGGCCAGCAGCGCTTCCAGCGTGCCATCGAAGGCCAGCCCACGGCGCATGGTCGCCTGCGGCAGCAAGGCCAGCGGCTGCAGCAGGTGAAAGCTGTCCTCCCACAGGGCGGTCGCCCGTTCGGCGCCGACCAGTGCCGGGATGCCGAAATGATCGAGCATGCGGATCAGGTTTGGCCGCACCAGCGGCCCGCCCAACTCGATCTGGCGCTTGTTTTCCAGCTGGACGATGCGGCCCGGCGCATGCGCGCGCAGCAGGGCCTCGGTCAGTTCGGCGGCGAGCCGCACATGCATGTGTCCGGGCGTCGTGCTGACCAGCACCAGCCGGGCGGTGGCGTTGACGTGTTCGAACGGCACGTAGCTCATCACGTAGGTGCCGTCGCTGTCCACCACGACCGGATGCGCCATCACGGCGTTGGCGCCGCCTTGCCGGATGCGCGCGCAGTAGTCTTCGATGTAGCTGCTCAAAGGTGCCCCCCGTTCCTCGGCGACGTATTTTCTGCCTGCGTATCGGCGGTTGCCGATGCTCGTCGTTTGCTTGCATGGTAAGCGCAGGGACGGTGCGGGCAAAGTCGCGGCGCGACGTTTCGGGCGCGGCGCGGCGGGGGATTGGTGGGGCAGCGAACAGATGGCGTCAACCACGCGCGCGGAAGGTCCGCGCCATGGCGACAGCGGGCTCGGGCTCGTTCAACCGCCGGTGCAGGCGAGCGTCGCCGGTCCGGCCTGCGGGTCCATCGCCACGATGGTCGGTGCCAGCCCGCGCAGCAGCCTGACCGACAAGGCGCTGGTGAAGCTGTAGCGCGCCGCATGCGGGCCGCGCACATGCAACGTGACGGTGCCGAAGTAGCGTTCGCCGATGGTGAAGACGAAGGTGGCCGAGCGGCTGACGGCGCGCGATGCGATCACGTAGCCCCCGCGGCCGAACACCATGTGCCGATGATCGCCGGTGCCGGTCTTGCCGCCGAGCGCCATGCCGCGATCGGCCGGAAAGGCGCCCTGTGCCGAGCGCGCGGTGCCGCCCTCGACCACGTCCAGCAGCGAGCGCCGCGCGAGTTCCGCGACATCCTCGGGCAGCAGGCGCTTGCGCTGCCCGGGCCGCAGCACGAAGCGGGTTTCGTACGGTGTGCCGGCGGCGAAGTCGAGCCAGCGCACGGTCTCGGTGTACGGCTGCAGGCCGCCGCTGAGCAGGATGCCCGCCAGCTCCGACAGCGCGGCGGGACGATCGCCGGAGGCGCCGACCGCGCTGCCATAGGAAGGCGTCAGCGTATCGAAGGGATAGCCCAGCCGGCGCCAGCGCTCGCCGATCCGCTCGAAGGCATCGCGCTCGAGCAGGATGCGGATGCGGTTGTCCTGCCCCGCCTTGCTGCGCGTGCGGAACAGCCAGGTGTAGACCTCCTGGCGAACGTCGGCGCTGGCCTCCAGCACCTGTTTCAGGTCCGCCTCGGAATGGTCGTCCAGATAGTCGATCAACCACAGTTCGAGCGGATGGATGCGCGACAGGTAGCCGCGGTCGTTCAGCGAGAATTTGTCCTTGCCGTACTTGTCGTAGAGCTTGAACACATCCTCGTCGTCGAGCTTGGTGCCGAGCTTGGCGCGCAGATGCCGTGCGAAAGTGGCCTCGTCCATGGTCGGATCGGCGCTGCGCAAGGCCACCGCCACGCGCACCGCGATGGGCTTCACACGCTGCAGCAGCAGCGCGATGCGGCCGTTCTTGTCGAGCGCGTTGTATTTGCGATAGAAGCCGGTCAGGTACTGGCTGCCTTCCTCGTCGGCGAAGCGCTCCAGCCATTTGCGCCGGCCGGGCGCATCGCGGTCGGCCAGCAGCTCGCTGGCATCGGGGTGCGCGCGGTGGACTTCGTAGCGGACGATGTCACGCATCATGCGGATGAACACCAGGTTGACCGAGTGCTGGAAGGCCCGGCGCACCGTCAGGCTTTCCACGCTGGCCGAGCGCTCGAAGTTGGTGAAGGTCTGCAGCCCGCCGCCGGTGAAGAAGGCCTCGCCGGCGCCGCCGGCGTACTTGCGTTCGAGCGCGGCCTCGAGCATCGCGCGGCGATTGCCGTTGGGGTTCTTCAGCAGCCAGTCGATCGTCCAGCGCGTCAGCCCATCCTGCGGCGAGACCGGGACGCGCTGCAGCTCGGCGCGCGTCATGCCGGCGTAGCGGTCGTGCAGTTCGGCAAGGATCTCGAGGTAGGTGACCAGCGTGCGCAGCTTGGCGGTCGAGCCGAGATTGAGCCGCGCGCCGCTGTTCAGGTCGAACGGCTGGTCGATATTGTCGGCCTGCACGCGCAGATAGCTGGCATTGCCGACCCGCTCGAACAGCGTGAAGCTGGCCGCCAGCTTCGACGGATCGTCATGATCGCGCAGCATGTTGTGGCCGTAGAGGCCGAGCTCGCGCGCGCCTTCCTTGTCGCGCAGCTTCATCAGCGTGGCGGTGATCTGGCGCTGCGCCTCGGTATTGATCGTGCTGGCGACCGTCAGGTCGAGCCGGTCCAGATCGTAGCGGCTCGACACGCCGAGCAGGCGCGACAGATCGGTGCGCACCTGGTTGATGGCCTTGCGCGTGACGAAGGGATCGGCGGGCGGCAGCGAGGGAATCGGCGCCTTGTCGAGCCGCGCGGCCAGCGCGGCGTCGCGCAAACGCGGCGAAATCACGCCCGCGCCGGCGAGCAGGCGCAGATAGCTGTCGGTCAGCGGTTCCAGGTTGGTGTCGTAGCGGCGCAGATGGTACGAGGGACGGCGCTGCGCGATGATCAGCGACAGCGCCTGCTTGAAGACCTGCGCCTCGCGCGGCGTGGGCGGTTTCGACTCGATCTCGTGCAGCATCCGGTTCGCTTCGTCGAAGTCTTCGCCGTACCAGTAGTACATGCCATCCCCGATGCCGTGGATTTCGCCGCGACCATTGCGCGCCGACAGCGGTACGGTGTTCAGGTAGTCGACCACGATGCGTTCGCGCGCCCGCACGGTATCGCGCCCATCGAGATAGGCACGCACCGAGGCCGAGCCCATCTGGCGCAGCTTCTCCGAGATCGACGACGTGCGGCCCTGCGGCGAATGGCGGTATTTCTCGATCTGCGTGGCCAGCGTGCTGCCGCCCGGCGTGTCGCGCTCGCGATCGACGATGGCGAACAGCTGGTCGACGCCGGCGCGCGACAGCCGGCGCCAGTCGAGCGCCGGATTGCGGGTCGGATATTCGGGATTGAGCAGCCCCTGGTTCTCGACGAACAGCAGCGAGTTGGCCAGGACCTGCGGCACTTCGCGGTAGTCCTGGTACTGGCGTTCGGGAAAACGCTGCACCGACACGTTGCGGTCGTTGCAATCGAGCAGCGCCAGCCCGGCGCGGGTCTTTTCGCGGTAGGGCGCGTACAGGCCGAGATCGAGGTATTCGAGCATCGCCTGGGACATCCGCGCCTGGTGCTCGCGCACGAAGCCGCGCGCTTCCAGCAGCTCGGTGTAGTGCGGAATGCGGGCATAGCCGAGCCGCATATCGTAGGGCCCGGCATCGGGGAAGCGGATGCGGTCGCTGGCCCCGGGCGCGATGGTGTAGGTCAGGCGCTGGCCCCAATCGTGAAAATAGCGCGCCTGCCACCGCGAGGTGCGAACCTCGTCAGCGATCAGATGGGCGGCGAAATAGCAGGCGCCGCCAACCAGGACCAGCAGGACAACGATAGGCCAGACACGACGCGACACGGTTGGCTTCCGGTGCTATGGGTGGTCGATCGAAGCGTCATTGCGCACTACGGGCCGCGCGCCTCCGACCTCTAGTATTGGCGCTAGCCGGCGTTTGCACAGGGGCCGCCGACAGAAAATTTTCCGGCCGGGCCGTCGAGGTCGGCGAATGCAGGCAGGCGATCGGCTCGCAGGGCCAAGTATGCCTTGGACGTCGCTCGTGGTGAAGGGTGGGCCGCAGACAGGGCTCGGCCGCCGGCGCGCGACTAGTGCCGATCGGCGTCGCGGCCCGTCTGGCG